>NZ_JBEFTW010000011.1:0-194983 GCF_040196095.1 Actinopolymorpha sp. B17G11 | reverse complement strand
TGCACGGCTACCTCGGTGACCAACCGCCGACCGAGTTCGAGGGGAAGTTCTACGCTATCCAGCAGGGCGATCAAGCCCTGGTTGAAATCAAATGACCAGAGCCTCCATCAGACCCAGTGCGGTTCATCACGTTGTCCGCGCCAAGTAGCGCAACACCGCGTATACCAGCGATCCATCAACCGCCTCACCCGTCAGCACCATATCCACCACCTCTTGCCAGGGCTTGAGCACCACCTCGATTACCTCGTGCTCGTCGAGGTTGTTGGCTCCGAGTTGCAATGTGCGTGCCACAAAGACATGGCAGGTGTGAGCAATCGTGCCTGGCAGCGGGTTATAACGCCCCAGCAGTTCTATTTCGTGGGCAATATAGCCGGTCTCTTCGGCCAATTCACGCTGCGCCGCTTCTCGAGGAAGCTCACCGACCTGAATTCCACCGGCGGGCAAGTCATACAGAACCTGCCGAAGTGGATGGCGGTATTGCCGCGTCAGCACTACTTGCTCATCCTCGGTAAAGGCCAAAACCGAGGATGACCCTGATGAATTGATGTAGTGAATGTCCATCTCGCCGCCGTCCGGTTTGCGTAGGCGATCCCGGACGATGGTAATCCAATTGCTAAAGACAACCTCTGAAGCGAGGACACTCCACTGTTGCGATGTGACGCAGTTCTCCATCACGTGACTCCTTGGCGGTAGAGGACTGGATCGAAGGGCCGCGCCGTTCGCCGGGGTCGAGACCGCTGGAGAGATCATGATCTCAGTCCCTGCCACCGAGTGGTCGACCTTGTGGCCTGGAAGCCGAGTCTCGGGTTCGATGCCAACCTGCTCGGCGAAGCTTCGTAGCTCCGAGTGGTGGGCATGCGTACGGCTTCGGCATCACCTCAGCTACTGGAAGGCTCCGGGCCGGGATCGGCCGTGGGCGGCCAGAAGGGGTCGAACCCGGTTGAGGCGGGTCGATCTCGCGGTCATGGTGAAGCAACTCTTCTCCGCCCGGGGGGCCGAGCGTTCACGTCGTCGACACCGGCGCCCGCGAGGCTGAGCGGACGTGTCATCACAGGGAGGGAATCGCATGCCCGCACTTGCCCGGATCGGCGTGACCGCGGTGGCTGTCGCAGCAACTGTCGCCGCGCTGAGTGTCGTCCCCTTCGTTCGCGGTGGTGAGCCCGCCGAGCTCCGCCCGAGCGCGAGCGACGACGACGTACGCATGAACCAGATCCAGTTCATGGGGGCGCACAACGGCTATCACCGCGAGATGCAGGGTGCCGAGCTGGCCGAGGCACTGAAGATCGACCCAGGGCTGCCGCAGTGGTCCTACTACTCCCACGCCTCGATCCCGGACCTGTTGGAACGGCAGAACGTGCGCCACGTCGAGCTCGACCTGCTGCCCGACCCCGAGGGCGGCCTCTACAAGTTCCCGCTCCCCCGCCAGCGCGCCGGGCTCGGCCCGATCGACGACCCGGACATGGCGGCTCCCGGCATGAAGGTGCAACACGTGCCGGATGTGGACTACACCACGACGTGCCGGACCTTCGTCCGCTGCCTGACGCAGGTGCGGACGTGGTCGAAGGCCAATCCGGGACACGTCCCGATCATCCTTCAGCTCGAGCTGAAGCAGACCGACGACCGTTGGGAGCAGCTCGGCGGCGCAGTGAGCCCGCCCTGGGACGCCGGCCTGCTGGACGCGGTCGACGCCGAGATCCGCTCGGTTTTCACCGAGACCGAACTCATCACCGCCGACGACCTCCGGCGGCCCGGCCTCACGCTCGAGCAGTCCGTGCTCCAACACGGCTGGCCGACGCTGTCGTGGGCCCGCGGGAAGGTCCTGTTCTTCTTCGACAACGGTGGCGGCATCCGCGAGATGTACCTCGACGGCCGGCCCAACCTCGAGGGTCGCGCCGTCTTCACCCGGGGCGACATCGGCACTCCGGACGCGGCCATCACCCAGATCAACGACCCCCGTGGCGCCAACACGGCGGCTATCCAGGACCTCGTGCGTCGGGGCTACTTCATCCGCACGCGGTCGGACGAACCCTTCGCCACCGTGAAGAACGAGGAGTTCAGCAGGGTGCGTACGGCGCTTGACAGTGGTGCGCAGCTGATCACGACGGACTTCCCGACGGTGGGTATGGCCGCGCGCTGGGACAGCGACTTCGTGGCCGAGCTTCCCGGTGGCGCCGTCGTACGGTGCAACCCGGTCTCGGCACCCAGCTTCTGCCGCGACAAAGGGCTGGAGCGCTGACCCGGCGGGAGGCCGTCGAGGTGACGACCGTGGGGCTGGGCCGCGGGTGCGGCTCAGCCCTTGGTGGCCCCGCTGGCGAGGCCGCCGATCAACTGGCGTTCGGCGAAACCGAAGAACGCGAGCGCCGGCACCATCGCCAGGGTGATGTAGGCGAGGATCCGAGCCGTGTCGCCGGTGTACTCCCCCTGGAACTGCTGGATCGCCACCGGGATGGTCCACAACTCCTGGCTGTTGAAGATCACCAGTGGCAGGAAGAAGTTGTTCCAGCTGCCGACGACCGCGAGCACCGACACGGTTGCGAGCGCTGGACGCGCCATCGGCAGCAGGATCCGCCAGAAGAACCCGAACGCACCACACCCGTCCAGCGTGGCGGCCTCTTCGATCTCACTCGGGATCTCCCGGAAGAACCCTCGCAGGACGATGATCGTCACGGGAAGGCCGAAGGCCGCCTGAGGCAGGATCACCCCCCACGGGTTGTCCAGCAGACCCATGGTCCGGAGCATGATGAACAATGGCAGGATCGCCACCGCGAACGGGAACATCAGTCCGATCGCGAACACCATGAACAGGATCTCCCTGCCGCGGAACGCGAACCGCGCGAAGACGTACGCCGCCGCCGCCGAAGTCCCGACCGTGACGAGCGTGGTCATCAACGCGATGAACACGCTGTTCCAGAGCGGACCCCAGAACTGCAGCGACGCAAGGATGCCGGTGTAGTTCTCGACGTTCCACGGCGATGGCAGACCGACGGGATTCGTCGAGAGCTGGCCGTTGTCCTTGAATCCGCCCACGACCGCGTAGAACAGCGGCACGACCACGAACAACCCGACCACCGCGACAAGGGCGTAGAGCACGACAGAGCGGATCAGGGCCCTCGCCCGCGCGCCGCGACGCGACGGTGTCTCCACCGCCGGGACTGTTGCGTTGCTCATCGGTGATCTCGCATTCCGGTGATCGCGCCCGCGGTGTCGCGACGCATGACGAAGCGTTGGTACCCAAGCGCGAAGACGAGGCTGAGGAGGAACATCATGATGCTGATCGCGCTGGCGTAGCCGACTTCCCAACGGACGAAGCCGTACTGGTACATCGTGACCGCCATCGTCTCCGACGCGCCGACCGGCCCGCCCTGGGTCATCAACCAGACCAGGTCGAAGAGCTGGAGGGCTCCGATGACCGACAGGAAGATGGTGATCCGGATCGTCGGGCCCAGCAACGGGAAGGTCACGTGCCGGAAGGCTTTCCAGGTGCCTGCGCCGTCGATCGCGGCCGCTTCGAGAAGTTCGTTCGGGATGCCCTGGCGGCCGGCCAGGTAGAGGATCATGTGGAAGCCGAAGTACTTCCAGGTGATGACGAAGAACAGGACGTACATCACGATGGACCGGTCGGCGAGCCACGTCGACTGCCACTCATCCAGTCCGACGGTCCTCAAGAGATAGTTCGCGAGGCCGGTCTCGGGCGAGAAGATCATCGTGAACAGCGCGCCCGTGATGGCCTCGGAGAGGACGAACGGCGCGAAGAACACCAGCCGAAAGACCGCCCTGCCCGGCAGTCGTTGGTTGAGCAGCAGGGCGATGCCGAGCGACATCGGCAGTTGGAGCACCAGCGAGAGACCGATGATCAGTCCGCCACGTCCGAGGTCGCCGAGGAAGACCTCGTCGCCTGCCATCCTGGTGAAGTTGCCCAACCCGACGAAGTCGGTCGGCAGTCCTCCGTAGCCGTTCCAGTCGAACAGGCTGGTGTACATCGCGACGAGCATGGGCGCCAGCACCAGCAGCACGAACAGCACCAGCGCCGGGAGGACGAAGAGCCAGATCGTCACCAGGTCCCGGCGACCGCGGCGCACCCGGGTGCGAGACAGGGCGGCGGCCGAGCCAGTCTCGGCCGCCGCCATCTGTGTCGCGGTCATCTACTGGATTTCCTTCTTCGCCGTGTCGGCGATGGCCTTCGCCACATCGTCAGGCGTCATCTCACCTGCGATGAGCGCCGCCGTGCTGTCGTTGATCGTCTCACCGACGGCGGGCGGGTAGGCCTGGTCGAGGTAGAGCTGGAACGCCGTTGCCTCACTGACTGTCTCCAACAGGGGTTGGACCCGCTCGTCGGGGTAGGCGTCGTCGGTGCCCTCGACTACGGGGATGTAGCTACCGTTCTCGACCGCGACGCGGTAGTTCTCCGGCTTCATGATGAACTCGAGGAACTCGACCGTCTCCGGTGGCGCGTTCCCGCCGACCGCGAAACCGTTGCCACCACCGAGAATCTCGGTCTGAGCACCCTTGCCACCTTCGACAGCGGGGAAGGGGAAGAACCCGAGATCGTCACCGATTCCCCGCTCTTCTTCTCGACCGGACGCTCCGGTCTGGGTTGCCGGCGCCCACTGGCCCATGAGTTCAATGGCGACCTTGCCGTTGCCCATCAACGCGGCCTGGCTCTCGGCCCCCTCGCCGTACGGTGCCCCGAGGAAACCCTTCTGGAAGGGGTCGAGGGCGGCGAGTGCCGCGAGGTTCTCGCCGGCCTTCACGAAGTCAGGGCCGTCGAAGGAGCCGTCCGCGATCGCCGCATCGAGCCCGGCCTTGCCGGCCTGGCGCATCGCGAGATAGGTCCAATAGAAGTGGCCCGGCCATTTTTCCTTGCCAGCAAGGCCGATCGGTGTGATGCCGGCCGCCTTCAACTTCTTGACGGCGTCGAGGAACTCGGTCCAGGTGGCCGGCGGCTCGGAGATTCCGGCGGTGGCGAAGAGCTTCTTGTTGTACCAGAACCCCACCATGCCCGTGTCGAAGGGAATGCCGTAGATCTTCCCGTCGATCGTGTAGGCCTCCCTCGCGGTGGGAGAGACGGAGTCGACCCAGGGCTTGACGTCGTTCGTGAGGTCCTTGACCAGCCCGGCATCGATCTGCTGCTGCAGGACGCCGCCTCCCCACGACTGGAAGAGGTCAGGCGGGTTTCCGGACTGGCCTGCGGTCGTCATCTTCGCCTTGAACGGTTCGTTCTGCAGAGCGGTGATCTTGATCTGCACGCCAGGATGGGCCTTCTCGAAGTCCTTGGCCATCTTGGCCCAGACAGACTTCATCGGCTCTTCGCTCTGGATGTGCCACCAGTCGATCGTCTTGTCACTCGAGGATCCAGCCCCGTTACCACCGCAGGCGGCTGCAAGCGCCAAGGCCCCTGCCGCGAACAACGCCGAGAGGCGCCGGTTGAACGACATCATTGTTCTCCTTCGAGCCTGTCCTCCGTCGGTTCGACAGTGAGCGGGTCGGCTCAGTCGTCCCTCGGGCGGTCTCCCTGGTACCGGCCGCCATTCACGCCACCACGACGGGCCTCGCCGCACGCCCCGAGTCGAAAGCTCTCCGGAACTCTCCTGAAGCGGGCCGGGTGGTCTTGCGTTCACGACGTTCCTCGTCACCACAGGCGCCGAGGTAACCGCGCCTGGAGCGGGTACGGAGGCACCTGGAACCGAACCGAAAGTTTCGGCTACTGCGCGGTATTTTCGGTGATGTCGGGCACGCTACAACTGCATTTCGGGTACGGTCAAGCATTCTGAATGACACACTTCGAGCACGCTTGAGCCAGGATTCCGGGCGGGGCGGGCCTGTCAGGCCGTTGCGGTGTTCCGGAAATTATCGGCCGTCAGGAACGCGCGTCAGGAGGCGTTCTCATAGGTCGCGACCAACGTGGCCCGGGCCAGCGTGTGCATGAAGAGGTTGAAACCCAGCAAGGCCGGCGACGCGCCGTCGGGTAGGTCGAGAGCCTCGACATCGACGGCGTGGACGACGAAGAAATACCGATGCGCGCCGTGGCCCGCCGGTGGTGCCGCCCCGAGGTACTGCTTCAGACCCGCGTCATTGGTGAGCGTCACCGCCCCCGCCGGCAGCCCGGCACCGTCAGCAGCGCCCGCGCCCGTCGGCAGCTCCGTCACGCTCACCGGGAGGTTGTAGACGACCCAGTGCCAGAAGCCGCTCGCCGTCGGGGCGTCCGGGTCGTAGACGGTCACCGCGAAGCTCCGGGTGCGCTCGGGAAACCCGGTCCACGCCAGCTGAGGCGACGTGTCCTCCCCTCCGGCGCCGAAGATGCCCGAGAGCTGAGGCGTTGGCAGGCTCCCGCCATCGGAGATGTCCGTGCTCGCCAGAGAGAATGCCGGCACCTCCGGCAGGAAGTCGTACGGGTTGACGTCGAACGGTGCCTGCCTCTTGCTCATCGAAGTCCTCCGGCAGTCTGAGTGGATGAAGGGTCCCTTCGTCCCAACCTATTGGATGAAGGTGCCCCTCATCGAAACCCAGGCCGCCAACGGGCGCGGCAGCCGAAAGCGCTACGTGCGTGCGTAGCCTGTCACGACGGGAGGAGCAGCTCGTCACTTCCAGGCGCCGCGGCGACGACCTTCCACCGGTGGAGCGGTCTGGGCCCAGATCCGCCGCCACGACGCCACAGGCGGACCGGACGGGTCAGGTGTCTCTCCCCGTGCCGCCCGGCGGGTCGCGTCCCACCAGTTCGTCGCGTCCTCGTCGAGGAGTCGCGCCACAGCGGCGCGGATCTTCGGGCTGAACACGCGCGGCGACTCGTCGTCACCCGGCCAGATCGGTTCACCGAAGCGCACCCGCACCGGCAGGCGCCCGGGTCGTGGCCAGCCCCGCCCGCGCGGCATCGCTGCGTACGATCCGCGGATCCCGATCGGCACGACGGGCACGTTGTGCTCGACGGCAAGCCAGGCGGCGCCCATCCGGAACCGCCCACCCCAACCGTCAGGCGATCGGGTGCCCTCCGGATAGACGACGACGTTCCAGCCCTCGTCGAGCAGGTCGCCCGGCGTCGCCGAGAGCGTGCCGCCACGCCGCTCGATCGGGAACGTGTTGAACACCATCGCCGATCCGGTGGCCCGCCACCAGGTGTCGAAGAAGTAATCCGCCGCGGCAGCCACGGCGGTCCGCCGTCGCCACTCGTCGGGAAGCGAGCACAGGATGAGCGGCGTGTCGAGGTGGGAGGTGTGGTTGGCGACGAACAGCACCGGTGTCCGGACCCTCGTCAACACGTCGAGTCCCGTTGCCTGCGGCGTCACCGTCGAACGCAACAACGGGCGGAGCCCAGCACGCTGTACCACGTCGCGGACGGCGTTGGCCGCCGGCTTGCGCGCCCATGCGGTGGGGAAGATCGACTGTGGCTTGGGCAGCTGGTACGGCTCGGCGCTCCGCGGCACCAGAGGTCGGCGCCCCCACCGCCAGCCGCGGGCGACCAGGCGTACCTCCCGCACCGTCTCCTTGACGAAACGCGCTGGGTTCCTGCTTCCGTTGCCGCTCACGACCGGATCACCGCACATCCGAGATGAGGTGCGGCGGGTTGTGGGTGTAGGTGATCGACGGCGAGGACCCCACCGTGCCGCTCACCATCTCCAGCGCGTCGGCCAGCGTGGACGCCGACCGGAATCCCATCCGCTGCACGGCTTTGCGATTGCCGCCGACCCACACCACGTCACCCACGTGGTCCATGGCGTGTGCCGCCCAGTACCACATGTAGAACGGATGGACACCGTGGTAGGCGTACGACGTGCGGTAGAGGTGGATGTACCACGGGTCGGTGGCGTACTGCTTCTCGAACCGTTGCTCGATCGTCGCCGGGTCGGTCGACTCGGCCAGCACCTCTTCGAAGAAGTCGACGTAGCTCGGGTGGTGCAGCTGGCTGAACTCGTACGGCACCGGGTGGTAGAGGATGACCGCTCCGCCCTTACGCACAAGGGGTTGGCCGCGGTAGGAGTTGAAGAAGTACCCGAGTCCCATGCAGGTGGCGAGGATCGGATTCATCACGGCGTTGACGTTGTAGGGCCCGAGGTAGGGCACGCCCATGATGAGGACGTCGCTCTGGCCCTGGACCTCGACCGCCTGCTGGCGGAAGACGTTCGCCAGGGTCTTCTCGTGCACGGCCTCGGTCTCACCGGCGTGCACCCCCGTGATGCCGTACGGCGAGCGCACGTTGCGGAAGATCCGGCTCTTGAGCTTGCTCGGCGCCACCGCGAGTCCGCGCCTGGCGGCAAGCATCGACGCCTGGTCACGGACGCTCCACTCCCACTCGCGCTTGTTCATGAACTCGTACGGCGCCGGGAAGACGTTGTTGTTGAGTGTCGTCTCGATCGTGAAGATCTTGACGTGGTCCTTGAGCAGCCGCCCCATCCGCCAGGCGGAGTGGTGCATGGCGGACTTCTCCGCGTCCATGAAGGACCGGGAGTGCACCATCGTGTGGGTGTTGTGGTGGTGTCGCAGCGAGCGGTAGGACGCGAGTCCGATCGGCACCGACTTGTGGCCGCCGTCCATCGGGACGATGTTGATGTTGACGTAGACCAGCAGGTCCGACGTCGCGGCCCGCTTGTTGATCTCGACCTCTTCGCCGTGGTCGGTGGTCCCGATGAACTCCAGGTTGTCGGGATCCTCGGCGTCGTGGTTGTACAGCAGGCCGTCGGGCGCGAACGAACGGTAGACCCGCTCCCCCAGCGCGTGCTGCAGCTCACTCGGCATCATCCGCCGGTGCAGCGCCAGCGCGGCGATGATCTGCACGTCGTCGACACCGGCCTCCGCGGCCAAGGTGAGAACCTGTTCGATCACCCGCTGCCGGATGTCGGGACGCCGCATCGGAGGCAGTGGCAGCGAGACGTCGTCGAAGGCGATCGTCAGCTTCATGCCGGGCCGGAGCAACGCGCGAAGCGGTTCAGAGTTCTGCGGGCTCTCCAGCGCCTGCCGGATCGCGCCGTCGACGTCGTGCAGGCCCGGCAGCGACTCCGGTGAGTACACGACCCTGGTCCCGATCGGGAACTTCTCCAGCCGGAACCCCTCGCCCTCGTGGACGAGGAGCGGCGGAGTGCGGTCGTCGACCTCGAGTACGAATCCTGGTCGGCTCACCTGCTGCTCCTTAGATCGAACGCCACCTTCACCGTGCCCAACCTTCCTGCCGAGTGCGCATGGTCGAGCGCCTCCCGCCAGCGGTAGAGCGGGTACCTGCCCCCGACCACCCCGTCGAGGGACGCGGATGCCGCCAGGTCGAATGCCTTGTCGAACGCGTCGCCACCCCGGCTCGCGTAGCTTCCCGCGACGGTGAGCTCGCGGAACCACACCGGTGACAGGTCGGCGCCGGTCGACGGCATCCCCGAGACGACCACCCGGCCGCCCGCCTTCGTCACCCGCAGAGCCGTGCCGAGGGAGTCCTTGCTGCCCACCGCGTCGACCGCGACGTCGACGCCGCCGAGCAGGAACTCCGCGCTGCGTTCCGGGGCGAGCCGGAACGCCTGCGTCGCACGGCGTACCCGCGCCGGCACCTCGTCCGGAGCCACGATGTCCGACGCCCCGAACGCCTTGGCGAGCTCCCGCTGCCGAGGATGCTTCGCCACGACACTGATCCGGCCGGCGTTCGTGAGCTCCCGCAGCGCCAGGGTGGCGAAGAGCCCCACCGCACCGGCGCCCGACACCAGTACCGAACCACCGTCCGGAACTTCGGCGCGCTGGGCGGTGTGGACAGCGCAGGCCAACGGCTCCACCAGAACCGCGCGCTCGTCGGACAGTCCTTCCGGAACGGCGTGGAGCTGGCTGCGGTGGGCGACGAGGACGCCGCCCCAGCCGCCGCCCGTGTCGGCGCAGTAGCCGGTCTGGAGTCCCGGCGAGACGTGCCCAACCGTGATCCGGTCACAGCGGTTGGTCTGCCCGGAAGCGCAGGACTCGCACCGCTCCACCCCACGGGCCGCGCAGGAGAGTACGGGGTCGAGCACGACCCGGGTGCCCTTGGGCAGGTCGTCGCAGTCGTCCTGCAGGACCCCCACGACCTCGTGGCCGGGGACGAACGGCATCGACACGAGGGCGGAGAAGTAGTGGCTGGTCTGGCCGAACAGTGCGCCGAGGTCCGAGCCGCAGATCCCCGACAGGACAGGCTTGACCCGGGCCCATCCCGGCGCGGCCAGGCGCGGCTCGTCGCGGGTGACCAGGCGTACGGGCGCGGCGGGACCGGTGAGGATGCCGGGGATCCGGCCCCCCATCGCACGGGCGGCGATGTAGCGGGGAAGCGAGCGGTACATCTCGAGAGCGAGCATCATGAGCGGAGCTCCCCCCTGGACTCGCGGGCGCCAAGGTCAGGTGCACCAGGCGGCCGGGTGCCGAACTCCTCGGTACCGAACTCACGGGTCGGCATCGTCAGTCGCGAGACCGCGCTGGAGGTACGCCAGTCCTCGACCGGCCATCGTCCCTTGCGCGCCTCCCGCCACAGATGGACGTCCGGGCTCACGGCCACCGGCCGGCCCACGGCCCGCAGCAGCGGCAGGTCGGAATGGCTGTCGGCATAGGCATAGGAACGCGGCAGCTCGAATCCGTTCTGGCCCGCGTACCACTTGAGCCACGCTGCCCGCGACTCCCCCACCAGCGGTGGTGAGGAAAGGTAGCCGGTGCAGCGCCCGTGCTCGTCGACGGCCAGGTCGGCGGCAACGATCTCGTCGAACAGCTCCGACAGCGGCCGGGTCAGCGGCCGGATCGCCCCGGTGATGAGGATCGTGCGGTGCCCGGCCGCGCGGTGAGCGCGGACGCGACGCAGGGCCGCGGCGGACACGCGTTCGAGAACGTGCTGGGCAAGCACCTCGTCGACGACCCGCTCCAGTTCGGCGAGATCGGCGCCCCGGTAGCGACGGTAGACCGCGCGGAGGAATCCGCCCCGGTCCCGGCGTTCAGCGGCAAGGAAGCCGGGCAGCTTGCGCAGCATCGTCGCGACCTCGCGAAGCTTGCCGTCACGGCCCAGCTCGGGCAGGCGGAGCCACAGATAGGTCTCGACGACGTTGCTCGACAGCAGCGTGCCGTCCATGTCGAAGGCCGCCAGGATCTCTCCACCCTGCGGAAGCTCCTTCGCCACGGTGGGGGCGCTGCGGCCCCGGCGCCGGCGTACGACGTCGTACTGCCGCATCGACGCCGTGACACTCGGACAGTGCACGTCGACGAGGTAGTGCTTCCAGTCGAAGACGGACGTGTCGAACGCGAACGCCTCCTGGTCTTCGGCCTCGAGACTACGGAAGAGCTCCATCGTCTTGTCGTCGGTGAAGTGCAGCTCGGCCTCGGCGTAGGGCCGGTAGAGGTCGAGGTAGCGGCGCAGGAAGTCGAGCCGACGTTGCTGCTGGTCGAGCTCGCGGGCGATCTTGCGGATACGTTCGCCGCGCGGGGCGTGCCGGACGGCCCAGTCGGCCACCTTGTGGGCGCGTTCGCTCATGACGAGCAGCCGGTCGACGTTCTCACCGCCGGGGAACCGCCACGTCGGGAGCCGGACCGCGCCACGCTCGCTCATGTCGAACGGGTTCTCGTCGAAGTACGCCCGGACCAGTTCGTAGAGCCGGCTGAACGTCAACGGGTTGCGCCCGCCGGACGAGACGTGGAAGTACGCCGGACTGCCGGGCTCAGGCGGCGCGGCGGCCGCTGCCAGAGTCGCTCCGACCACGTGGTCGACGGGCACGATGTCGACGACGCCGTCCGGGCTGGCCGGGAACTCCGGCAGCTCGCCCCGGCCGTAGGCGAGGATGAGCGGCTCGGCCATCTTGAAGCCCTCGATCCAGCCGGGATGCGGGATCTGCAGTGCGCTCTCGATGATGCTGGGTCGGACGACCGTCACGGGCAACGGCGCGGCGATCTCCTCGACGACCCGCTCGCCCATCGCCTTGGTGAAGGTGTAGACGTCGGTCCACCCGAGCGACCGCGCCCGTTCCCCACCGGCCTGCACCAGCTTCTTGTCGACCCACTCCTTGCGCCGGCGTTCGGCGTCCTGGGCCGAGGTGATCGGCCCGGCGCGCCGGTGCTCCCCCTCGGCCTCCCTGCGCAGGCGCGAGAGGACGCCGGGTGACCTCGACGTCTCCTCGATCCGGTCGCGCATCGCGATGCCCCACCTGGCCTCCGTACGCCAGTCGACGTCGTGCTCGACGCTCGCCTCGGGAATCGCGCCCCGCCGGCGACCGGCCGTGTAGGCGGTGGACACATGGACGTAGTGCGGATCGCTGCCACTGTCGAGGATCCTGCGCAGCAGCCGCTCGGTGCCGAGCACGTTGGTCTCGAACGCCTCGTGGATCGGAGGGTCGAACGACACGTCACCCGCGCAGTGGATCACGATGTCAAGGTCGGCCGGCAGTTCGGGGACGTCGGCGAGGTCGCCTTCGAGGACGGTGATCCGGGCGTCTATGAGGGCGCCGGCCTCGCCTGCGTACTGCTCGCGGGCCGACTCGAAGATGGGTTTGGCGAGGAGCTGTTCCATCCGGGCGCGGCCGGTGAGCGAGCCCTTGCGCCGGACGAGTGCGACCACGTGCGTGTCGGGCAGCTCCCCGAGAATGCGGTGCAGAAGGGCTTCGCCGACGAAGCCGGTGACACCGGTGAGAAGCATCCGCTTCCCCCCGAGGCGCTCCCTGAGCTGCACGCGTCTCCCCCTTGATCGAGGCTGCTGGCCGTCGCCGACGGACCCGAGAGTGCACTGGGGTGTCGTGCACTAGGTGCCGGTTCGCCACACCATATCCCGACGACCTCGGCCACCCTCCGAGCCGCCCACGACTGGCGGCCGGAAACGGTGTGCGGGTGGGCTGACCAGGGGTCAGGCGCCGGTGATCATCTGCACGTGGTAGGCCGGGGTCTCTGACCCGCCCCAGGTCCGTGATCATGATCCTGATCATGAAGGTCCTGTGGTCGTATGGACCGAATTTCCTTCATGATCATGGAACCGGCGCCCTTAGCCCCGGGTCGCCGCAAGCGCCTCCTCGAGGGTGAAAGCGCCTGCGTACAACGCGGTGCCCACGATCGCCCCCTCGACCCCGAGCGGTACCACGCCGGCGATCGCCCGCAGGTCGTCGAGCGTCGACACTCCACCGGACGCGATGATCGGCCGGTCCGTGGCCGCACACACCGAACGCAGCAGTTCGAGGTTCGGCCCCTGCAGCATGCCGTCCTTGTTGACGTCGGTGACGACATAACGCGCGCACCCCTCGCCGTCCAACCGGGCGAGCGTCTCGAACAGGTCACCGCCTTCCTGTGTCCATCCGCGGGCCGCAAGTGTGCGGCCGCGGACGTCGAGCCCGATCGCCACCCGGTCGGCGTACTCAGCGATCGCCTTCGCACACCACTCGGGATTCTCCAGCGCGGCCGTGCCGATGTTGACCCGAGCGCATCCCGTGCCCATCGCCCAGTGCAACGCGTCGTCGTCGCGGAGACCACCTGACAACTCGACCTTGACACCGAGATCCGCCAGCCGGTTGATGATCTCGGCGAGCAGGGTGCGGTTGTCACCGCGTCCGAACGCCGCGTCGAGATCGACCAGGTGGACCCATTCCGCACCTGCCCGCTGCCAGGCGAGAGCGGCGTCAAGTGGGCTGCCGTACTGGCCGCCGGAACCGGCTCGACCCTGGACAAGCTGGACCGCCTGGCCACCAACGACGTCCACCGCGGGGAGAAGTACGAGGCTCATGGTCCGCGAGGCTACCTTTCGTCTGACGGCCCGCCTGAGAGCGGTCGGATCGGGGGCCAGTCGGTCGATCTGCTGGCTCGGAGCCTGGTCAGCGGCGCCTGGTCAGATCGGAGGCTGGTCAGCGGAGGGTGGCGAGCCAGTTGGCGAGGAGTTGGGCGCCGGCGTCGCCGGACTTCTCCGGGTGGAACTGGGTCGCCGACAGCGGACCGTTCTCCGCCGCCGACACGAACCGGTCACCGTCGTACGGCGTCCAGGTCACCAGTGGATCCCGGAACGGGCCACCACCCGACAGCTCCCAGTGGCGTACGGCATAGGAGTGGACGAAGTAGAAACGCTCGTCCTCGATGCCGGCGAAGAGCACCGAGCCGGTAGGAGGCTCGACGACGTTCCAGCCCATGTGCGGGACGATCGGCGCCTTCAGTCGTTCGACGGTTCCCGGCCACTCGCCGCACCCCTCGGCCTCGACGCCGTGTTCGACACCACGGTCGAACAGGACCTGCATGCCGACGCAGATGCCGAGCACCGGCCGTCCGCCGGCGAGACGGCGGCCGATCAGCTGGTGGCCGCGCACCGCACGCAGGCCGCTCATGCAGGCCGCGAACGCGCCGACGCCCGGCACCACCAACCCGTCAGCGTCCATCGCGGCCCCGTAGTCCGCCGTGACGTCGACCTGGGCACCGACCCGGACGAGCGCTCGCTCGGCCGAACGCAGGTTGCCCGACCCGTGGTCGAGCACGACCACCTTCGGTGCGTTCATCGGCGGCTACCAGAGATCAACGCGGTCACAGGCTCATCTCCTTCTGCCCGATCCACAGGAACACACCCGCCAGGACGAGCAGAATGAGCGACACCCAGATCGGCCGCCTCTGCCGGTACGTCGCGATCACGCCGCCGAACAGCACCCCGGCCAGAGCGAAGTACAGAAACTGCATCAGAACCTTCCCTTCCGCTGCGCGGGAGCGCCACCCTCGCCAGCGCCACCCTCGCCAGCGCCACCCTCGCCAGCGCCGCCCTCGCCGGCGTCGCCTTCGCGCGGATCGAGCGTGCCCTTGGTGCTGGGCACCCCGGTCTCGCGCGGGTCGAGCGCCACGGCGTCGCGGAGCGCGCGGGCGAGACCTTTGAACTGTGCCTCGACGATGTGGTGCGGATCCCGCCCAGCGAGCACCCGGACGTGCAGGCAGATCACCGCGTGGAACGCCAAGGTCTCCAGCACGTGCCGTGTCAGGGACCCGGTGAAGTGCCCACCGATCATGGCGTAAGCCTGACCGTCCGGCTCCCCGGTGTGGACGCAGTAGGGTCTGCCGGCCACGTCGACGACCACGTGCACGAGCGCCTCGTCCAGCGGTACGGTCGCGTCGGCGAACCTCCGGATACCCCGCTTGTCACCCAACGCCTCGCGAAACGCCTGCCCCAACACGATCGCCGTGTCCTCCACGGTGTGGTGGACATCGACGTCAACGTCGCCTTGCGCGCGGACCGTGAGGTCGAAGAGCCCGTGCCGGCCGAGCTGGTCGAGCATGTGGTCGTAGAACGGTACGCCGGTGGACACGTCCACGCGCCCGCTGCCGTCGAGGTCGAGCTCGACGACGACCTTGCTCTCCTTGGTCGTCCGCTCGATCCTCGCCGTACGACGCCCGCTACCCCTCGCCGTGCTCACCGTCCGAGCACCTCCCGCAGGGCCGTCCGGAAGGCCGCCATCTCCTCCGCCGAGCCGATCGAGACCCGCAGCCAGCCGTCCGGCCCGGTCTCCCGGATCAGGACGCCCTTGTCGAGCAGGCCCTGCCAGAGCGCGTGGCGGTCGTCGAACGTCCCGAACAGTACGAAGTTGGCATCGGTGTCGGCGACAGTCAGACCCAGCCCGCGAAGCCACTCGACTGTCTCGTCGCGCCGCTCCCGCAGCTCGGCGACCCGGGCGAGCAGCTCGCCGGTGTGCCGCAGCGCCGCCCGCGCCACCGCCTGGGTGACGGCGGACAGGTGGTAGGGCAGTCGCACGATGCGCAGAGCATCGACGATCGCCGGGTCCGTGGCGAGGTAGCCGAGCCTGCCTCCGGCGAGGGCGAACGCCTTGGACATCGTGCGGGTGACGATCAGCCGGGGATAGGCGGGCAGGAGAGTCAGCGCGCTGGGTGTGCCGTCCCGGCGGAACTCCGCGTACGCCTCGTCGACGACCACGATCCCCGGCGCCACACCGCACACGGTCTCGATCAGGTCGAGCGACAACGCCGTGCCGGTGGGGTTGTTCGGCGAGGCGAGCAGGACCACCGCCGGCTGGTGCGTACGGATCTGCTCGACCACATGGCCGGGGTCCAACGTGAAGTCCTCGGCCCGGCGCCCGGTCAGCCAGGTGGTACAGCTGTCGCGGGCGTACTCCGGATACATGGAGTACGTCGGTGCGAACGACAGCGCCAGCCGACCCGGACCGCCGAAGGCCTGCAGGATCTGCAGCATCACCTCATTGGACCCGTTCGCCGCCCACACGTGGGCCGGTGTGAGGTCGTGGCCGAGGTACGCCGCGAGGTCTGACCGCAACCCCAGCGCCTCCCGGTCGGGATAGCGGTTGAGCCCGCGGGCCGCCTCCGCGACCGACTCCGCGATGTCGGCGACGACAGCGTCCGAGGGCGGGTAGGGATTCTCGTTGACGTTCAACAGGACCGGGACGTCGAGCTGCGGCGCTCCGTAGGGCTCCTCACCGCGCAGCTCGTCCCGGAGCGGCAGATCCGCCAAGGTCTGGCCCATCCTCAGATCACCTTCACCATTCCGACGAGGGTCTCCGTGACCTGCGGGGTACCTGCGACCAGCACCTCGAGCCCGGTCGCCGTCGTCACCCACTGGCTGGTGCCGCCGGCCGCATCCACCAGCGCGATCCCGGCGGCGACATCCCACATGTTGACACCGAAGCCCAGGTAACCCTCCTGCGCCCCCAGAGCCACCGACAACAGCTCACAGGCCGACGATCCACTCCGCCGGTAGTCGCGCGCCGCGTGCATGAGATCGCCGAGGAAGTGATGGACGCGGACCCGCTGCTCCATGGGGCTCGGCAGGCCGATGCCGACCAGGGAGTCGGTGAGGTCGGCGGTCGCGGAGATCTTCGGCGTCAGATCCCGCCCGAACGCCTCGTCTCCCCCGGCCGCCGCCCACTGCCCGTCCGCCGGGCGTACGATCGCACCGGCCACCATCCGCCCGGCCTGCTCGACCCCGACGGAGACGGCGTAGTCATGACGGCGGTGGACGAAGTTCATCGTTCCGTCGAGCGGATCGACCAGCCAGCGGACACCGCTGTCGCCGGCGTGCATACCCGACTCCTCCGCGAGCACGGCGTCGTTGGGTCGGACAGCCAGCACCATCCGCAGGATCGCCCGCTCGGCCGCCTTGTCCGCGGTCGTCACGAAGTCGGCGTCGTGGGACTTGGTCTCGACCTCGACCTTTCCGTTGCGCAGCTCCCGCAGGATGGCGTGCGCACCCGCCTGCGCGGCGGCGAGTGCGAGGTCGCGCAGGTCCCCGTTGACATTCGCCACCTCCGAGGGCGTGAGGTCGGTGCGAGTCGCGTCGGCGGGGTTCCGGTCATCGGCCGGTGGGGTCATGAGAACTCGTTTCGTTGGCTCGGTGTCTTCCGTTGGCTCGGTGTGTTCCGCTGGCTCGGCGTCGCGCAGAACGCGCGGGTCGTGGGCGGGTGGGCACTCAGGCATACCCATCGGGATGCCCAGTGAACCTGGAATGCCCAGCGGATCCGGGATGCCCAGTGGACCCGGGCTGTCCGGCGAACCGGACCTGCACCGCCGTACCGTGCGCCGGCAGGTCCTCCGCATCCGCCATGGCGACGACATGCCCCGCCACGTCGCGCAGCGCCCCCTGGTCGTACGCGATCACGTGGACGGCCTTGAGGTAGCTACGTACGGACAGCCCCGATGAATGGCACGCACAGCCACCGGTCGGCAGGACGTGGTTGGAGCCGGCGCAGTAGTCGCCCAGCGACACCGGCGCCCACGGCCCGATGAAAATGGCACCCGCGTTGCGTACCCGCGAGGCCCAGATCTCCGCGTCCTCGGTGTGGATCTCGAGGTGTTCGGCGGCATAGGAGTCGACAACGGCGAGACCTTGCTCGAGATCATCGACGAGGACGATGCCGGACTGTTCCCCCGACAGCGCGGCCGTGATCCGCTGGTTGTGCTTCGCGGCCGGAACCTGGTGTTCGAGCTCCCGCTCGGTCGCCACCGCCAGCGACTCACTCGGCGTCACCAGCACGCTCGCCGCCATCGGATCGTGCTCTGCCTGGCTGATCAGGTCGGCGGCGACGTAGGCCGGGTCGGCGGTGTCGTCGGCGAGGATCGCGATCTCGGTGGGCCCGGCCTCGGAATCGATGCCGACAACTCCCTTGAGCAGGCGCTTGGCAGCCACGGTGGTGATCCGGCCCGGGCCGGCCACGAAGTCGACGGCGGGGCACTGCTCGGTGCCGTAGGCGAACATCGCCACCGCACCGACCCCGCCGATGGCGTAGACCTCGTCGATGCCCAGAAGGGAGCAGACGGCGAGGATCGTCGGGTGTGGCAGCCCGCCGAACTCCTTCTGCGCCGGGGACGCCAGCGCGATCGACTCGACGCCGGCGACCTGGGCGGGAACGACGTTCATCGCGACGGTCGACGCCAGCGGCGCGATCCCGCCGGGAATGTACAGCCCGATCCGGCGATACGGAACCAGCCGCTGTGTCACACGCCCGCCCGGTGCCACCTCGACGGTCGGGTCACGCTCCAGCTCGGCCTCGCTCACCACCCGGAGCCGGCGGATCGACTCCTCGAACGCCGCCTGCAGCTCCGGGTCGAGCTGCTCCCGAGCGCTCGCCAGGGCGCCTTGTGGAACCCGCAGGTCGGTGATCTCCACGCCGTCCAGGCTCGCGATGTCCAGGAGTGCC
The DNA here is from genome assembly GCF_040196095.1 of Actinopolymorpha sp. B17G11. Taxonomy (NCBI): domain Bacteria; kingdom Bacillati; phylum Actinomycetota; class Actinomycetes; order Propionibacteriales; family Actinopolymorphaceae; genus Actinopolymorpha; species Actinopolymorpha sp. B17G11. The sequence goes on along the minus strand of NZ_JBEFTW010000011.1, from coordinate 176,408 downwards.
TCGACGCCACGATGGCGGACGTCTTGGACGATGGGGCGCACCTCGTCGATGGCTGCCTCCACGTCGAACTCCGCGCGCGGGACGAGCGCGCGATAGTCAAGGGCCTCGCCTCGGGCGAGCCGGCCACGGAGATCGATACGACGCATCACCCCACCGAGTCTAGAGGGCCCCGCAGGACCGCCCCGCTCCTCACCAGATGGCGCGACCCGCAGGCTCACAAGGCGGACGATGAGGGCCAGACCGGGTGAAGCCGAAATGCGAGGTTGGTGGCGCGCCCTTCCGGCTCCCCGCCGCGAGCCGGGACGGCTACCGGCGGGCTAATGAGCTGCGTCCAGCTTGGCGCGTTGCTCCGACGTGAGCTTCAGGTCGACACCGACAAGGTTCTCGTTCAGCTGAGCGAGCGAGGACGCGCCAGCCAGCGGAATGACCGGGATGTCGCGTCCGATCAACCACGACAGGACGACCTGGTTCGGCGTGGCACCGGTCTCCGCGGCCACCTCGCGGAGCGCGGCCAGGCGTACTGGCGTTCCGGCGTGGTCGAACTCCGGCCCGAATGGCTTGTCGTCGCGTACGTACCGACCGGACAGCAGCGGGGAGTACGCGACGAGGGTGAGGCCCGGCTCTTCCCGCAGGTAGCTGAGCAGATCCCTCCCGACCGCGCCGTAGTCGCCGTCCGGGGACAGCTCGCCCGGCAGATCGGTCCGCTGGCGCAGGTAGCTGTAGCTGTACTGCAGGACTTCGTAACCAGGCAGTCCCGCCGTCGCCGCGAGGTTCCGGGCGCGCTCGACCCGCCACGCCCAGTGGTTGCTCACCCCGAGCAGACCGACGGTGCCGTCGGCGACGAGCTGCGCAAAACCTTCGACCGTCTCCTGAAGCGGAGTTCCCGGATCCTCGATGTGGGCGTAGAGCAGGTCCAGCTTGTCCACGCCGAGTCGTTCCCGACTGCGCTCGGCGGACTCACGGATCACCTTGGCGGAAAGGCCTTCCGCGTTGTCGACATAGCTCGTACCGGGCGCGAGTGGCCGGGCGCCGAGCTTGGTGGCGATGACGATCTCGTTCCCGACGTTGCGGCTACGGATCCAGCGGCCGAGCAGTTCCTCGCTCTGCCCACCCTGGCCACCGTCCTGCCAGAACGCGTAGTTGTTGGACGTGTCGATGAACGTGCCGCCAGCCTCGACGTAGCGGTCGAGGATCGCGAACGACGTCGCCTCGTCGGTGGCCGTGCCGAACAGCATGGCGCCGAGACTCAGCACGCTGACGTCGCGACGTGTCTTCGGATCGTTGCCGATCGTGCGATATTCCATCCGCGTTCCTTCCTCGGCGTCCCTCTCCTGTGCCCAAACCCACCAGGGGCCGGTGGAAGCCTAAGAGCGGATCCGCCCCTCGCACCCGAGCCAATCCCGCCCGACGATTCCGTACCAAATGGGAGGACACCAATGCCCTCGGGCAGAGATTCGCGGTCGCCCTTCTGACAGGGGACACTGGGCCGGTGGCGAAGAAGACCGCACAACCCACACCGGCCGTCGTGGCCCTGCGTCGGGCCGGGGTGTCCTACACACTGCATCCGTACGACCACGACGCCTCGGTTCGGGCGTACGGCATGGAAGCCGCGGATGCCCTCGGCGTCTCACCGGAGAGGATCTTCAAGACCCTCCTGGGTCAGTCCGAGGACGGCCTCTGTGTCGCGGTCGTGCCGGTGAGCGCGACGCTCGACCTCAAGGCGTTGGCCGCCGAGCTGGGCCACAAGCGGATTCGCATGGCTGATCCCGCCGACGCCGAACGCGCCACCGGCTACGTCGTGGGCGGGATCAGCCCGCTTGGTGGACGGCGCCGACTGTCGACGGTCGTGGACGAGAGCGCCCTGCGGCATCCCACGCTCTACGTATCGGCCGGACGCCGTGGGCTCCAGGTCGAGCTCGCCCCGTCCGACCTGATCCGCCTCACCGACGCCCGAACAAGCCGCGTGGCAGCCGCGCCCTGACCGCCTCGCAACCCGGATCGCCCGAGGTGCCAACGCGGTCGTCAGTCAGTCGATTGCCGGCGGCTGGGTCGGAAAAGCCGATGGCGGCCGGGAGTCCCGGCAGCCATCGGGTTTCGCTTCGCCTGGTGAGCTGGGCTCGACCGGTCAGTTGACCAACACCCGGACGGTGAAGGTCCCACCGTCGGCCGTTGTCGAACCGGACACACCCAAGGCCTTGAGCGGCTCGAGGTTGCCGCGCTCTTCCTCAGGAACCGCCTGGAGATACACCTTCTCGAGCTTGTCGAGGTCGGCGAACAGGCCGAACTGGGCGTCACTGCCGTCGGCCACCGCCGCCTTGAAGCTCTCGCTGGACCCCAGGTCACCGCCGGCGACCAGCTCGTCAGCGTATTCCTGGGTGGTGGCGATCGCGACAGCGTCAGACCCGGTCGCGCTGCCCAGTTCGATCGGGGCGCCCGTCGCCGCGATCATCTGGTCGATCTTCGGCAGCAGCGGCTTCGCCTTGGCCACATCGGTGGTGGACCTGAGCCCGACCATCGGCAGTCCGGCAGCTCCCGGTTCCGACGTTCCCGACGAACTTGAAGCGACCCCGCTCGGAATCGCGTCCTCCAGCCCACGCTCGTCGATCCCGATCGTCAGCTCCTCGCCGAGCAGGGTCACCACATCGGCGGGAAGCTTGATCCCGAACTGCTGTTCCGCCGCCCGGACGAACGAGTCGAGTTGGTCGCCCTGGCCAGCCTGCTGCACCAGCTTCTGCAGCTGCGGCCAGGCCTGCTCGAACGCTGGACCCGCGCCGGCGACGGACATGCCAACGGCGGTGGTGGCGGGAAGCTCCGCGAGCTTGATGCCCGAGGTGCTGAGCTCCGGCACATCAGCGCCACGGGAGACGGCCTTGAGCTGCAGGGCATCCGATTCGAAGCTCAGCGCACCGACGATCCGTCCGGGCGACTTGGCCGGGCCGATCGGGAGCTGCTGGAGCGCTGCCCCGTCACCGCCCATCTCGGAGAGCTTGGCCGCGTCAGCCCAGAACGACATGACGCCCGACTCGCCGAGTGCGTCCATGTCGTCCTTGAACTGTTGCTCGTCGGCGAGCGGTGTCTCCGCTCCGGCCTTCGCGTACCTGTCTGCCTCCGCCTGCGTGTCGGCGACGATGAGATAACCGTCGACGAACGCGTAGCCTGTCTTGTCGTCGTCTGACGTCAGCTTGTCGAGGGCTGCCCTGACGGTCTCCTCGTCCTCCTTGATCTGCACGGCGGCGACCGCGTCCTCGTCCTTGCCGTCGGTGCCGGGCATGACAGCCACGCCGAGCCGGTCGCCGAGCCACGGCTCGATGTCGGTGGCGTAGTCGACGTCCTTCAGGTCCTCGTCGTCGGACTTGATCGCCTCGAACAATGCCTCGCGGAGGTCGTCACCGCTGCCGAGGCGGTCCTTGGCGTCGGGGAACTTCCGGGCGAAGCCGAGGATGTTGAGCTTCTGCTCGGTCGACGGGTTGAGGTCGACGCGGAGGTAACCCACGGCGCTGCCGGGCAGAACCTGCTCGGGCTGGCCGCCGTTGTTGCGCATCGCGGCGACCGCCCATGCGCCACCGCCGATGAACACGACGAGCACTGCAGCGAGTGCGATGATCAGCCACCGGGGTCCGCGACGCTCCGGCTCGACCGGTGGCGCGTACTGCGCACCACCAGGGTTCCAGGGTCCGCCCGGGCCACCAGGTGGCTGTCCGGGTCCGCTGGGATAGCCGCCGGGCCCGCCCTGCTCCGGTCCGCCGTAACCTGGCTGGCCCTGCTGCTGACCGTAGCCCGGCTGGCCGTACGGCTGCTGACCGTACGGCGGCTGGCCCTGCTGTGACTGACCATACTGCGGCTGACCGTAGGGCTGCTGACCCTGAGCCGGCTGACCGTACCCTTGCTGACCTCCCTGGCCGGGTCCTGGACCGTAGGGCTGCTGGCCGCCTGGTCCGGCGGGACCACCCGGCGGTGAGTAGCCGGGTCGACCAGGATCGTGCGGTGTTTGGTCGTGCGACAAGGAGGACACCCCCGAGGCGGTGCGGAATAGATGGACTGAACGAAACTAGCGCAGAGCTGGTGGTTCTTGCTGACCCGTCGGGCGACCTGTGGATAGTGACGTCGCGGAGATGCCGGCCGGCCGGTCGTCATCTAACCACCCCAGCCACGCGAGGGGTACGACGGGAGCCAGCACCGCGATCGGCCAGGCGAACAGGTAGCCGTACGCATGGAGTCGCAACGGTGCCGCCACGGTCGTGTCGACCGTCGCGGCCGGGTCCGCGGTCCAGACCACCGTGCCGTTGGCGACGAGACTTCCGGCCGCCGACGCCAGCACGGCGGCCAGGCAGGCACCGGCGATGAGCGCCACGACCATCACCACACCCTGGCGGAGGAAGAACGTCGCGAGAACGGCCCCGAGCATCAGCCCGATCACTCCTGCGAGCACGGCGTACCACGAATCCATCGCCACGAGCCGGCCGGCGTCGAGCTCACTCGCCGGGAGCGGACCCACCTGCGTCATGATCAGCTCGATGTCGGGCGCCAGCACCGCCCACGCGATCCCGCATCCGACCCCGGCGAGCGCAAGCGTGAGAACGATCACCATGCACGCCCGAAGTCGCCCCCGGTCGGGCAGAGACTCCTCAGCGGCGTGTCCGTGGGCGTCGTCGAACGCTGACCGCTCGGGCGGAATCGCCGGGCTGGGAGGAGTCGGTGTGGTCACCGGGCCAGATCCTAGAGGACTTGTGCTGAAGTCAGCTCAGGACGGGACACACCCCGGCCCGAGGAGCGCCTTCAGGTCACCCATCAGCGCAGGAGAAGGCGTGACGCGCCAACGGTCCTCGAGCCGCATCACGAGCGTCTTGCTCTCCGAGCGCAGGTGGAGATGCACATGGGTCATGCCGGGATGGGTCGAGAAGATCTCCTTGAGCCGGTCGACGATTGGAGGGGTGCAGCGTTCGCGGGCCAGTGAGATCGCGACCGGTCCGGTCTGCTGGGCGCTGATGTCGGGAAGCGACAGCTCCATCGCGATCAGCTGGGGCGTGTCGTCGCGCCGGTCGAGCCGCCCCTTGACCACCACCACCGCGTCCTCGGTGAGCTGGAGCGCGGTGAGCTGATAGGTCGACGGAAAGAACATCACGTCGATCCCACCCTCGAGGTCCTCGAGGGTGACGATCGCCCACGGGTCGCCGCGTTTGGTCATCTTGCGCGAGATCCCGGTGATGAGACCGCCGACGGTGACGATCGACCCGTCGGGGCGTTCCTCGTCGGTCAGCAACGTGCCGATCGTGCAGTCGGACGCGCTCGCGAGCACGTGCTCGATGCCGAACAACGGATGGTCGGACACGTAGAGCCCGAGCATCTCCCGCTCGTGGGCAAGCAGGGTCTGTTTGTCCCACTCCCCGATGTCGGGCACCTGCGGTGCCATCAACGCCTCGTCGATGCCGTCGTCACTGTCGCCGAACCCGAACAGCGAGTCCTGACCGATCGCCTCCTGGCGCTTCTGGTCGACAAAGAAGTCGACGGCGTCCTCGTGCCACTGCACGAGCGCCCGGCGGCGGTGCCCCATCGAGTCGAAGGCACCCGCCTTGGCCAGCGACTCGATGACCCGCTTGTTGCAGGCGGTGGCCGGTACCTTGGCCATGAAGTCGCCCGCGTCGGTGAACCTGCCCTTGGCCTCACGGGCGGCCACGATGGCGTCGACGACGTTGTGGCCGACGTTGCGGACCGCGGTGAGGCCGAACCGGATGTCGGTGCCCACCGGGGTGAAGTTGGACGCGGACTCGTTGACGTCCGGGGGCAGCACCTTGATGCCCGACCGGCGACAGGCGTTCAGGTAGACCGCCATCTTGTCCTTGTCGTCCTGCACGCTCGTCAGCAGGGCGGCGAAATACTCGGCCGGGTAGTTGGTCTTGAGGTAGGCCGTCCAGTAGGCCACCTGCCCGTAGGCCACGGTGTGCGACTTGTTGAACGCGTAGTCGGAGAACGGCACGAGGACGTCCCACAGCGCCTTGATGGCACCGTCGGAGTAACCCCTGGAGCGCATGCCCTCGGAGAAGGGAACGAACTCCTTGTCGAGGACCTCCTTCTTCTTCTTGCCCATCGCCCGGCGCAACAGGTCTGCCTGCCCCAGGCTGTAGCCGGCGACCTCCTGCGCGATCCGCTGCACCTGCTCCTGGTAGACGATCAGGCCGTGGGTCTCGCCCAGGTGCTTCTCGCCGACCTCCCGCAGCTCGGGGTGGATCGGGATGATCTCCTGCTGGCCGTTCTTGCGGAGCGCGTAGTCGGTGTGGGCGTTGGCACCCATCGGGCCGGGCCGATAGAGCGCCAGAACCGCGGAGATGTCACCGAAGTTGTCCGGCTTCATCAGTCGCAGCAGCGAACGCATGCCGGCACCGTCCATCTGGAAGATGCCGAGGTTGTCGCCGCGGGCGAAGAGTTCGAAGGTCGGCTTGTCGTCGAGCGGGACCTCCAGCAGCTCGACTTTCTCGCCACGGCTGAACTCGATGTTCTTGACCGCGTCACTCAAGATGGTGAGGTTGCGCAGGCCCAGGAAGTCCATCTTCAAAAGGCCCAGCGTCTCGCAGGTCGGATAGTCGAACTGCGTGATGATCGCCCCGTCGGCCTCCCGCTTCATCATCGGCACGTGGTCGATCAGCGGCTCCGAGGAGAGAATCACCCCCGCGGCATGGACGCCCGTCTGGCGGATCAGGCCCTCCAACCCGCGGCCGGTGTCGATCACCTTCTTGACGTCGGGATCCTGCTCGTAGAGCGCTCGGATCTCGCCGGCGTCGTTGTAGCGCGGATGCTTGTCGTCGAAGAGGCCTGCGAGCGGGACGTCCTTGCCCATCACCGCCGGCGGCATCGCCTTGGTGATCTTGTCCCCGAGCGCGTACGGATAGCCGAGGACCCGCGAGGCGTCCTTGATCGCGGCCTTGGCCTTGATCGTGCCGAACGTCGCGATGTAGGCGACCTTGTCCTCGCCGTACTTCTCGCTGACGTAGCGGATCACCTCGCCACGCCGACGCTCGTCGAAGTCGACGTCGATGTCGGGCATCGAGACACGCTCGGGGTTGAGGAAGCGCTCGAAGATCAGGTCGTACGGAATAGGGTCGATGTCGGTGATGCCGAGCGCATAGCAGGCGAGGCTGCCGCCCGCCGAGCCGCGGGTGGTCGTGGCGATGCCGTTCTGCTTCGCCCACATGATGAAGTCAGAGACCACCAGAAGGTAGGACGGGAAGCCCATCTGGATGATGATCTTCATCTCGTACTCGACCTTCTGGCGGTAGTCCTCGGGGTAGCCGTCCGGGAACCTCCGCTCCATCCCCTTCCAGACCTGCTCGCGGAACCACGACTCCTCGGAGTGGCCCTCGGGGACGTCGAGACGCGGCATGAGGTTGCGGGTCTCGAACATCCCCGCCGTGTCGACCCGCTCCGCGATGGCCAACGTGCTGCGGCAACCGGCCTGCCACGCCTCGGAGCTGTCGATGCCCCGCATCTCCTCGGCCGGCTTGAGGTAGTAGCCCGACCCCTCGAACTGGAACGTCGGCGCCACCAGGGTCGATGCGGTCTGGACGCACAGGAGGGCGGCGTGCGCGGTCGACTCGTGCTCGTAGGTGTAGTGGGAGTCGTTGGTCACCACGAAGGACAGGTCCAGCTCCCCGGCGACCTTCTCCAGGCCGGCCCGCGCCCGCTTGTCGATGTCGATCCCGTGGTCCATCAGTTCGACGAAGAAGTTCTCCCGGCCGAAGATGTCCCGGAAGTCACCGGCCGCCTCCAGCGCTTCCTTCTCCTGGCCGAGCCGGATCTTGGTCGACACCTCGCCGGACGGGCAGCCGGTGGTGGCCATCAGGCCGGAGGAGTGTTCCGACAGCAGCTCCCGGTCGATGCGTGGCTTGCGGAAGAAGCCCTCCATCGACGCCCGGGTCTGCAGCCGGAAGAGGTTGTGCAGACCTTCGGCGTTGCGCGCCCAGATCGTCATGTGCGTGAACGCACCGGCACCGGACACGTCGTCGTCCTTCTGGTGCTGGTGACCCCACCGGACCGGCGCCTTGTGGAATCGTGACTCCGGCGCGACGTAGGCCTCGAGCCCGATGATCGGCGTGACCCCGGCCGCCTGTGCCTTGGTGAAGAAGTCGTACGCACCGTGCAGGTTGCCGTGATCGGTGATGGCGACGGCCGGCATCTGCAGGCGCTCGACCTCGGCGAACATGTCCTTGAGCTTCGCCGCGCCGTCGAGCATGGAGTATTCGGTGTGGACGTGAAGGTGCACGAACGAATCGGCCATGCTCGGATGCGCCTCCTGTTCCGCCTACGCCACAGCTCCGCCTGGAAGACCGTGGCGCGGGGCGCCGGCTGGGGAGAGAGTCCGACTCTAGGCCCACCCGCCGACAGGCCGAAGCCGCCCCGCCGAGTGGCGGTGAACCGGCTCCAACGATCACGCCGATTTCCCTGTGCTGGTGACGTTTCGTGCCTCAGGTGACGCGTTCGGTATCAGCACGGGCCTGGTCGAGCGCACCCGCGAGATCATCGGGATAGGGCGAGGCGAACTCCACCCACGCGCCCGACCCGGGGTGCTCGAACCCCAGCCGATGCGCGTGGAGCCACTGGCGGTCGACGCCCAGGCGGCGAGCCAGGACCGGATCCGCGCCGTAGGTGAGATCGCCGACGCACGGATGGCGGATGGCACTCATGTGCACCCGGATCTGGTGCGTACGCCCGGTCTCGAGCCGGATCTCGAGCAGCGACGCATGCCGCAGTGCTTCCAGCGTCTCGTAGTGGGTAACCGCCGGTTTGCCTCCCGCCACGACCGCCCACTTGTAGTCATGGGTGGGGTGCCGGTCCACGGGAGCCTCGATCGTGCCGCGGGACGGGTCGGGATGGCCCTGGACGAGCGCGTGGTAGATCTTGTCGACCCGGCGCTCCTTGAACGCCCACTTGAGCGCGGAGTAGGCACGCTCGGACTTCGCGACCACCATCAGGCCGCTGGTGCCGACGTCGAGCCGGTGGACGACGCCCTGCCGCTCGGCCGCGCCGGACGTGGCGACCCGGAACCCGGCAGCCGCGAGATGCCCGACGACGGTCGGGCCACGCCAGCCCGGGCTCGGGTGCGCGGCGACACCGATCGGCTTGTCGACCACCACGAGGTCCGGGTCGTCGTGCACGATCCGCATGCCCTCGACCGTCGCGGGTGCGACCGGCGGCTGCGGCGCCGGCAGCTCCACCTCGAGCCAGGCGCCTGCCCACACCCGCGCGGACTTCATCGCCGGCGAGCCGTCGAGCTGGACCTGTCCGTGCTCGACCAGCTCGGCGGCTTTGGTACGCGAGAGGCCGAACAGCCGCGCCAGCGCCGCGTCGAGACGTTCACCTTCGAGGCCGTCGGGGACCGGGAGGCTCCGGCGGTCGCCCATGGCCGGTGTGGCACTCACTCCGCGCCCCCGGTCGGCTTGTCCCCGGCGGACGCCCGCTCGATCGTGCCGTCCCACCGCCGACCACGCAGAGCCATCAGGATGATCAACGCGGCCGCGGCGCAGATCGAACTGTCGGCGAGGTTGAACACCGGCCAGTGCGGCAGTGCGAGGAAGTCGACGACGTGACCACGCAGGAAACCCGGTTCGCGGAAGACGCGGTCGGACAGGTTGCCCAGCGCGCCACCGAGCAACAGCCCGAACGCGACCGCCCACGCCGTGCTCGCGAGCGTCCGCGACAACCGGATCACCACCGCGGCGACGCCGAGCGCGACGAGCGACAGGACGACGGTGTAGCCCTCCGCCAGCCCGAACGCGGCGCCGGGGTTGCGTACCAGCCGCAACGTCAGCAGGCCACCCCACAGCGAAACCGGGTCGCGGTCGGACAGGTAGGCCGTCGCGGCGATCTTGGTGAGTACGTCCGCGACGAGGACGACGGAGGCCACCGACGCAAAGAGGACGATTCGTCGTCGCCTCAGCTGATCATCGACCTCGGTCGCGTCGTTCAGCGACGCTCTTCCCTCTGTTTGCATGACACGCACAGTGTCGCACGCGGGAATGCGAGCAACCGAGCCTTCCCGATGGGGTTGCCGCAGCCCTCGCAGATGCCGTACGTACCGTTCCTGATCCGGCCCATCGCCCGCTCGGTCTGCGCCAGCATGTCGCGGGTGTTGGCGGCGAGGGACATCTCGTGCTCACGTTCGAACGTCTTCGAGCCCGCATCGGCCTGGTCGTCACCCGCGCCGTCCCCGCTGTCACGGAGCAGGTCGGCGATTTCGACGGCGGCCGAGTCGAGTTCGGTGCGCAGCCGGTCCGCCTCGGCCCGAAGCTGGAGGTAGAGCTCTTCGAGCTCCGCCTCCGACCACGGCTCCTCGTCGGCGCGGACCTTCAGGGTGGGCGCACGTTCGGCGAGGTCCGCACCGGTCTCGGCGGTCCTCGGGCGCGTCGCCTTCTTCGCAGGTGCCTTCGCGGGAGCCTTCGTCGCCGCCGCCTTCTTCGCCGGAGCCTTCTTCGCGGAAGCCTTCGTCGGCACCGTGTCCTTGGCCGGGGCCTTCTTCGCGGAAGCCTTCGTCGGCACCGTCTTCTTGGCCGGAGCCTTCTTCGCGGAAGCCTTCGTCGGCACCGTGTCCTTGGCCGGAGCCTTCTTCGCCGCGGCCTTCTTCACGGGAGCCTTCTTCGCCGGAGCCTTCTTCGCCGGAGCCTTCTTCGCCGGAGCCTTCTTGGCCGGAGCTCTCCCCGCGGTCGCCTTCCGGGTCACCGCGTTCCGGCCGGGCGTGTCGCTCCTCGCGGCGTGCGGACGCCCCAGCTGGCCGTCGTGCGTGACCATCAGCGACCTCCGAGTTCGCTCCGGGTCGGCCGCCGGTCCGCCAGATCACCGGAGTCCCGACCGGAGAGCAGGCGCACCAGGCGTTCCTCGACGTCGGGCGCTGCCACCTCGAAGATCTTGTCCCGGCTCCGCTGTCCGGAAACCAGGCTGACCCGCCGCGCTGGTACGCCGAAAGCCGCCGCGAGCGCCGCTCCGGCCGCGTCGCTCGCCCGACCATCGACCGCGGGTGCGGTGACCGAGACGACCAGGGACGGACCGTTGCGTCCGGTGTACGTACCTCCGACCGAGGTACGCCGTGCACCCGGTTTGACCCGGACCGCGATCCGTTTCGACGACTCCATCCAGACAGTGTGCAACGCCGCCGTCGATCACCCCACCGGCATCGGAGTTCTAAGATGGCGGGCCGAATGTGGACCATCCCAAGACCGGAGTACCGGTGACCAATCACGACAACCCGGGCGATTCCCGCGCCTACCGTGCCGTCGAGCCGCAGGTCGACCTGCCCACACTTGATCACGAGATCCTCGCGTTCTGGCACGAGCGGGGCATCTTCGACAAGTCGCTCGCGCAGACCGAAGATGCGCCTCCGTGGACCTTCTACGAGGGCCCGCCGACCGCCAACGGCATGCCCGGCGCCCACCACGTAGAGGCCCGCGTCTTCAAGGACCTGTTCCCGCGCTTCCAGACCATGCGGGGCCGGCACGTCGAACGCCGGGCGGGCTGGGACTGCCACGGCCTGCCCGTCGAGGTCGCGACGGAGAAGGAGCTGGGCATCTCGGGCAAGCAGCAGATCGAGGACTACGGCATAGCCGAGTTCAACGCCGCCTGCCGGGCCTCTGTCGAACGCTACGTGGGTGCCTTCACCGAACTGACCGAACGCATGGGCTACTGGGTCGACATGTCCCAGGCGTACTGGACGATGAACCCGGCGTACGTCGAGAGCGTCTGGTGGTCCCTCAAGCAGATCTTCGACAAGGGCCTGCTGGTCCGCGACTACCGCATCAGCCCCTACTGTCCTCGTTGCGGCACGGCCCTGTCCGACCACGAGCTCGGCCAGCCCGACGTCTACCAGACCGTGGCCGACCCGTCGGTCTACGTCCGGATGCCCCTCACGTCCGGCCCGCTGGCAGGCACCGACGACAAGCCGGGCGCGGCACTTCTCGTCTGGACCACGACACCGTGGACGCTCGTGTCCAACACCGCGGTCGCGGTCCACCCCGACGTCGACTACGTAGCGGCGACGGACGGCGACGAGACGCTGGTCGTCGCCGAAGGACTCCTGCCGGTCCTTGGTGAGGGGTGGGAGGTCACCGCCCGGTTCCGTGGCGCGGACATGGAGCGCTGGACCTATCGCCGGCCGTTCGCGCTCGTGTCGTTCCCGGCCGGCGCCGACGGTGCGGTGCCCGACACCGCGTACGTCGTGGTCGACCCGTACGTCACCACCGAGGACGGCACCGGGCTCGTCCACCAGGCACCGGCGTTCGGTGAGGACGACTACCGCGTGGCCAAGGCGTACGGCCTGCCCGTCGTCAACCCGGTCCGGCCCGACGGCACCTTCGAGCCCGACCTCGCACTCGTCGGCGGGGAGTTCTTCAAGGCCGCCGACCCGGCCCTGGTCGCCGACCTCGACGCCCGCGGCGTCCTGTTCCGCGGCGAGACCTACGAACACAGCTACCCGCACTGCTGGCGATGCCACACGCCGCTGCTCTACTACGCCCTCCCGTCGTGGTTCATCCGTACGACCGCGATCCAGGACGAACTGCTCGCCGAGAACGAAGGCACGAACTGGTACCCCGACACCATCAAGCACGGCCGCTACGGCGAATGGCTGCGAAACAACGTCGACTGGGCGCTGTCCCGGAACCGCTACTGGGGCACTCCGCTGCCGATCTGGACCTGCCCCGACGGACACCACACCTGCGTGGGCTCACTCGCGGAGCTGGGTGAGCTGGCGGGGCGGGACCTGTCCGACCTGGACCCGCACAGGCCGTTCGTCGACGAGGTCACCTTCGCCTGCCCGGCGAGTGTGGACAGCGCCTCCTGTGACGCGACCGCCGAGCGGGTCAAGGAAGTCATCGACGCGTGGTACGACTCGGGAGCGATGCCGTTCGCCCAGTGGGGCTACCCCTACGCCGAGGGTTCGCGGGAGAAGTTCGCGCAGGCCTACCCCGCGCAGTTCATCTGCGAGGCCGTCGACCAGACCCGCGGCTGGTTCTACTCGCTGATGGCGGTGGGTTCACTGGTCTTCGCCCGTTCGTCGTACGAGAACGTCGTCTGCCTCGGCCTCATCCTCGCCGAGGACGGCCGGAAGATGAGCAAACATCTCGGCAACGTCCTCGAGCCGATCCCGTTGATCGAGCGGCACGGAGCCGACGCGGTGCGGTGGTTCATGGCCTGCTCGGGCTCACCGTGGTCGGCGCGGCGGGTGGGTGACGCGACGATCCAGGAGGTCGTCCGCAAGGTCATCCTCACCTACTGGAACTCTGTCGCGTTCCATACCCTCTACGCCCGTCTCGCTGGCTGGGCTCCCACTGGCGGAACTCCCACTGGCGGGACTCCCACCGGTGGGGCGAGCGGCACCGAGGGTGGCGCCGACGCCGTACTCGACCGCTGGCTGCGCTCGGAGACCCACCGCCTCGTGCGCGACGTGTCCTCCGCGTTCGACCAGTTCGACACCCAGCGGATCGGCCAGCTGCTCGCTTCGTTCGTCGACGACGTGTCGAACTGGTACGTACGCAGGTCACGACGGCGGTTCTGGTCCGGCGACCCGGCGGCGTTCGCCACCCTGCACGAGTCGTTGGAGCTGCTCACCCGCCTCCTGGCGCCTCTCACCCCGTTCGTCACCGAACACGTCTGGCAGCGCCTCGTCCGACCGGTCACCCCGGACGCGCCGGAGTCGGTGCACCTCGCGGGGTGGCCGGCCGCCGACGAGGCCGCGATCGACGACGACCTCGCCGCCCACGTCACCCTCGCCCGCCGGGTCGTCGAACTCGGCCGGGCCGCCCGGGCCGAGGCGAAGGTCCGGACCCGGCAACCCCTTCGCCGGGCACTCGTCGGCGCCACCGGATGGACGACCCTGCCGGAGTCGCTGCGTCGGGAGGTGGCCGAGGAGCTCAACGTGCTCGACCTGCAAGGGCTCTCCGACATGGCCGGCGACCTCGTGGACTACGCCGTCAAGCCGAACTTCCGCGCACTCGGCAAGCGGTTCGGCAAGGACACACCACGGATCGCCGCAGCGGTGAGCTCCGCGGACTCCGGTCGGCTGGTCGCGCAGCTGCGTGACCAGGACCATGCCTACGTCGACGTCGATGGCGAGCAGGTGCGGCTGGATCCGTCCGAGGTGCTCACGTCGGAACGCCCGAGGGAAGGCTGGGCCGTCGCCAACGCCTACGGCGAGACCGTGGCCCTCGACCTCACGGTCACCGACGAGCTACGCCGGGCCGGCACCGCCCGCGAGATCGTCCGCCTGATGCAGGAGGCGCGCAAGAACGCCGGGCTGCAGGTGAGTGACCGGATCGCCCTCACCTGGTCCGCCTCGGATCCCGAGACGGCGGCCGCGTTGCGCGAGCACGAGGCGTTCATCGCCGACGAGGTGCTCGCCGGCCAGATCGGTGAAGGTAAGCCTGCGGAGGCCGACGAGGACCTCGCGGCTGGTGAAGCGGAGAACCTCGGCCTGTCGTTCTGGTTCCGCCGCTCCTGAGGCCGCGGAAACGACCTGACGATGCGTGCCATTTCCCCACGATGCGCGGCCGATTCGCCGTGCATCGTGGGGAATGATCACGCATACACGTGATCATTCCCCACGGTTCGAGCAGACGAGAAGGCCCGGGACGCCTGAGACGTCCCGGGCCTTCTCTTGATCTCTTAGAGCGAGGACTCGTCGTCGTCCTCGAGCAGTGCGTTGAGGCGCGGTGTACCGCCGCCACCTCCGGAGGCGACCCGCTCGCCGCGCTCCATGCGTTCGCCACCGGCCGCCATCGCCGCCGGCTTGTGCGAGTTGATCGACCGCGGCCCGTTGGCGTCGGACTGCGGTGACACGCCGTTCTCGACGCTGCCCTGACCGGCGAGCAGACGCAACTGGCTCTCGAAGTAGGCCTTGAGCCGGCTGCGGTACTGGCGCTCGTAGGTACGGAGCTCGTCGACCTCGCGCTGCAGCCGCGTCTTCTCCTTGTCGAGCTGACCGAACAGCTGGTTGCGCTTCTCGTTGGTCTCGCGCTCCAACTGCTCCGACTTCGCCCGCGCCTCGGACTCCAGCCGGCTGGCCAGGCCACGCGCCTCGTTCTCCAGCCGCTCGGAACGGGCCCGGGCGTCGGAGAGGATCCGGTTGGCCTGCTCCTTGCTCTCGGCCACGAGCTGGTCGGCGTTCTGCGTGGCGATCTCCAACAGACGGGCCGCGGCGGTGGACGCCTCGGCGACGCTCTGCGGACCGGCCGCCGGCTGCTGCCGCACCTGCGGATGCACCGGCTCGTGCTGCTCGGGGACGGGCTGCTTCGCGTAGGGCGCACCCTCGCCCCGCTGGGCCGCGGCCAGCTTCTGGCGCAGGTCCTCGTTCTCGTGGTTCAGCCGCTCCAGTTCCGACTCGACCTCGTCGAGGAACTGATCGACCTCGCCCATGTCGTAGCCCTCCCGCAAGCGGACGGGCGTGAAGCGCTTATTGCGCACGTCCTCGGGTGTCAACGGCATGACCTCACCTCAGGCTCGCAGGACTTGACAATGTGGTTCGGAGCAACCGTACCCGGTTTGAGTGGCAAAGACCGAGGGGGCTCCACAAAGGACGGTATTTCGTTCAGTTCGTCACCGTGAGTACAAGCGCCTGAAGTACGTAAATGATGACGATCAGGAGCAGGAAGGACAGATCCAAGGCAAAGCCGCCCAACCTCAGCGGAGGGATTACGCGGCGTAGCGCCTTCAGGGGTGGATCGGTGACGGTGTAGACGCCCTCGAGCGCCACCAGGAGGATGCCGCTCGGCTCCCAGGACCGGGCGAAGAACTGCACCCAGTCGACCACCAACCGGACAAACAAGAACACCAGAAAGATCCACAGGATCACGTAGATCAGCTGGCCGACGATCTGCACGTGCGCTCCTCGGGGTCGCCCATCGGTGAACTGTCGACCCTATCTCCGATTCGAGGCAGGCCCGACCGGGTGGGAAACCGTTCGGCGACCGGTCGGCGCACGCTCGCATCGGCAGACAGCCGCCGCGCTAGCTCTGGTTGAAGAACCCGGCCTCGGCGATCCGCTCCTTGTCCTCGGCCCGGACCTTGACGTTGGCGGGCGAGAGCAGGAAGACCTTGGCGGTGACGCGTTCGATGCTGCCGTGGAGTCCGAAGATGAGCCCGGCGGCGAAGTCGACCAACCGCTTGGCGTCGGAGTCGTCCATGCCGGTCAGGTTCATGATCACCGGGGTGCCGTCACGGAAGTGCTCGCCGATGAGACGCGCGTCGTTGTAGGTGCGCGGATGGAGTGTGGTGATCCGCGACGCCGGAACCTCCGGCGCTACCTGTACACGCCGCCGGTCGGGGAAGGCCGCGACATTGCCCGGGCGTTCGTCGTGCACGGACTGCGACTCGCCCGCGTGGGACTCCCGCTCTTCTGTGTCGTAGTCGCCCTCATAGGCAGGGTCGTACTCGTCGTCGTAGCGGCCCTGGTCCTCAACGAGACCGAGATACACCGCGACTTTGCGCATCGCGCCGGCCATCTGACCTCTCGCCTTCTGCGTTTCAGCTTCGACGGGACGAACCTGTGCTGGTGCCCCACGTGCAGAGGATCCAGCCTCATCACGAGGCTCCGTCCGCGCCGACGCTACCTGTTGGAGGGCCGCACACCTAGTAACCCGCGCCCAACGCGTACGTGTGTCGCGCCGGCGGCGACCGCTTGCTCCAGGTCGTCGCTCATTCCGGCCGAGATCCAGGTCGCGTCGGCGTGTCGCGCCCGGATGCTCGCGGCCACCTCGGCAAGCCGCGCGAACGCCGCTGCGGGGTCACCGTCCAGCGGTGCCACGGCCATCACCCCGCCGAGCCGGAGTAACGGCGATGCGGCGATCTGGTCGGCCAGGTCGGAGACCTCGGCGGGATCGGCGCCACCGCGCCCGGGGCGGTCGTCCAGGCGTACCTGCACCAGGCACCGGAGCGGCTGGTCCACACCACCCACATCCGGGTCGACCGACTGATCGTGCCCCGGCTCGCGGTGTCGCTGGACAGCACGATCGAGAGCACGCACCAACTCGGGCCGGTCGACCGATTGGACGACCGTGGCATACGTGACGACCGAGCGCGCCTTGTTGGTCTGCAGTTGGCCGACGAAGTGCCAGGTCAGATCCAGATCGGCGCAGGCGGCGGCCTTGCCCCGTGCCTCCTGGTCCCGACTCTCGCCGATGTCACGGACGCCGAGTTCGGCGAGCAGGCGTACGTCCGAAGCCGGAAAGGTCTTGGTGACCGCGACGAGCGAGACCTCCGCCGGATCCCGACCACACTGTGAGCAGGCGTTCACGATCCTGTCGCGGACGCCTTGAAGACCTGTCGCGATCTGCGCGCGCCGGACGTCCTCTGCCGGCCGGCCGCCATGGCCGGGGGCGGTGACGGGCTGGGGTCTCGGCCCGCGGTGAGTCATCCGCTACTTGAGGAAGTCGGGGATGTCGAGGTCATCGTCGTCAGTGACCGGACGGCGCGGTGGACGGGCCGTCGTCGGGGTGAACGGCTTGCTCGCCGCGGGCGAGTCGGTCTGCTGAGGACCGCCGTCACGGGTCGCCTGGTCATTGCTTCCGGCCGGGCGGGACTGCTGGCTGTTGCCCAGTAGGCGCTGGCGGAGTTCCTGGGTCTGCGCCGCGAGGTCGCTCCGCGGCGACCGCGCCTGTGCCGGTGTCGCAGCGGAAGTCTGCTCGTCAGCATGCGGCTGTCCTGGCCGGCTGGCCACCGGACCGGGTGCCGCCGGAGTGCCGCCGCTGCCGGGCCGTCCGGCGTAGCCGCTCGACGACGAGCCAGTCGCCGGCCGCTCACCTCCGCCGTTGGACAGCGGGCTTGGCTCCGGCCGTGCGGGCTCGCCGGGCCGCCGGGGTTGGCCGTAGGCCGGTCCGCCCGGCAAGGCCGTCGGTCCGGGCCTCCCGCCCGATCCGCTCCCTTGCCCGACGGCTCCGGCCTGCTGGGCGCCACGTCGCCGCGGCATCCCGCCGTCGAAGCCCGCCGCGATCACCGTGACGCGGACCTCGTCGCCGAGACCATCGTCGATGACGGCACCGAAGATGATGTTGGACTCGGCGTGCGCGGCTTGGGAGACGAGCTGGGCGGCTTCGTTGATCTCGAACAGGCCGAGGTCGGAGCCACCCGCGATGGACAGCAGCACGCCGTGTGCACCGTCGATCGATGCCTCGAGCAACGGGCTGGAGATCGCCATCTCCGCGGCTGCGACAGAGCGGTTCTCCCCACGCGCGGAACCGATGCCCATGAGCGCCGACCCGGCGTTGGACATCACGCTCTTGACGTCGGCGAAGTCGAGATTGATCAGGCCCGGCGTGGTGATGAGGTCGGTGATGCCGGAGACACCTTGGAGCAGCACCTGGTCGGCCTGCTTGAACGCGTCGAGCACGCTGACCTGGCGGTCGCTGATGGAGAGCAACCGGTCGTTGGGGATCACGATCAGAGTGTCGACCTCGTCGCGGAGGGCGTTGATTCCCTCCTCGGCCTGGGTGGCGCGTTTCTTGCCCTCGAAGGCGAACGGCCTCGTGACCACGCCGATCGTCAACGCCCCGAGCGACCGCGCGATCCGCGCGACCACGGGTGCACCGCCGGTGCCGGTGCCGCCACCTTCGCCGGCGGTGACGAACACCATGTCGGCGCCCTTGAGTACCTCCTCGATGTCCTCGGAGTGGTCCTCGGCGGCCTTGCTTCCCACGTCGGGGTTGGCGCCGGCGCCTAGCCCTCGGGTGAGTTCTCGACCGATGTCGAGCTTGACGTCGGCATCGCTCATCAGGAGCGCCTGCGCGTCGGTGTTGATCGCGATGAACTCGACGCCCTTGAGGCCGACCTCGATCATCCGGTTGACCGCGTTGACACCTCCGCCGCCGATACCGACGACCTTGATGACCGCGAGGTAGTTCTGCGGTGCCGCCACGACGCTCGCCTCTCAATAGACATCTCTAGATCGGGTCGCCCTATAACCCTCACCCTCTAGTTCAGGGTTATAGTTATGTCAACCTCGCCTTGAGCAGCAAGGTACGCAACGCCTCGGAAGCTATTCAACGCAACACGCCGGCATGACGGCCACGCGCCTCGCCGGGGTGTGGTCTCCGAGTCAGGTTCTCGTTGTCGGAAAGCCCGGAACGCTGACGTCATAGACCTTCGCACGCTGCTTCAGAAGGGCAGCGAGGACCCGCGCTTTGCTACGGGAGTCGTCGGCGCTCCCCCACATCACGGTGACGCCCCGGTCGAGGTGAAGGGTCACCGAGTCGACGGTCCTCACCCGTACCGTCTCGACCCTTCGGCGCAGTTCCGCCGGAAGCGCTGCTGCCACCTGTGCCCCGGCCTGCCTGAGACCAGCCACCCGCTCCGGATCCGACTCCCTGGCAGCCGTCTCGATCGTCACGAACCTCGTCCGCATCCCTTCGGCGGTGCGGAAGGCTACGCCCTCGGCGTCGACGACCCGGGCAACGCTGCCGTCACGCCACACCGCGACCGGCGTCCGGCAGGTGGCCTCGATCCGGACCTCGTGCGGCCAGGAACGCTCGACCGACGCCCCCTTGACCGCCGGCAGGGCCGCGACCCGCTTGCGTACGGCGTCGAGGTCGATGCGCGCCAAAGGCCGCCCCAGAGGAACGGCGGCGGACGACAGGACCTCAGCCCTGGAAAGCCCCGAGGCCGGAGTCAAGCCACCGACCACGACGGTCCGTGCGTCGAACAGCGTCGAGAAGCCGAACGCCCAGACGGCAAGCCCGGCCAGGACCACGACGGACGCCAGGACCAGTGCCGGACTGAGACGCAGCAACCGGCGCGACCACTGCCGGCGGGCGAACTTGCGGGCCGACGACGCGGACACGCTCGCCGCCGCGCCCGCGGGCGGCGTCCGCGCCGTCGTTCTGGATCTCGTGGGCCGGGACGGCACGGTCATCGGGCTGCGCCTGGCTCGCTTTCTTCCTCGAGTCGCTCACCGACGAGTTCCAGTACCTCGGGCCCGATGAGCGCCACGTCAGGCGCTCCGAGGGTCAGCACCAGATCGCCCGACCGCACGCGTTCGGCCACCCGGATGGGAGCCGCCGACCACGAGCGTTCGTAGACGATCCGCTCGGGCGGCAGCGGGATGTGCGGGATGATCAACGCGCCGGTGATGCCGGGGATCGGATCGTCACCGGTCGGGTCCATCACGATGACCTCGTCGGCGAGGCCGAGGGCCTCACCCAACTCCCGGAAGAAGAACTGCGTCCGCGTGTGCCGCAACGGCCGGAAGCACACGATCACCCGTCCCTCACCGGCGGCGCCCCGGGCGGCGCGAAGGTTGACGAGCATCTCGGTCGGATGGTGGCCGTAGTCGTCGTAGATCCGCACACCGCCCGCCGTGCCCTTGTACTCGAACCGGCGCCGCGTTCCCGCGTAGCTCGACAGGCCCTCCCGGAGGTCACTCGACGGGAAACCGAGGCCGAGCCCGGCGGCGTAGGCGGCAGCGGCGTTCCAGGTGTGGTGCCGGCCGGCGACGTGGACGTCGATCGTGCCCTGGCGGCGGCCGTGGACGACGAGCTCGAACGTCGAACCGAGCGGGCGTACGGCCACGTTGTCGATGCGGACGTCGGCGTCGGTGGCCTCGCCGTAGGTGCGGACGTCGACGCCACGGGCCCGGGCGGCCTCCGCCACCCGGCGGGCGCCCGGATCGTCCACGCACGCGACCAGGAACCCACCCGGCACGATGCACTCGACGAACTGGTCGAACGCCTGGTGGTAGTCGTCCGGCGTCTCGTACATGTCGAGATGGTCGGGATCGACGTTGGTGATGACCGCGACCTCGGGTGAGTACTGCAGAAACGCCCGATCGGACTCGTCGGCCTCCACCACGAAGATGTCCCCGGTGCCGTCGTGGGCGTTGGTCCCCGTGTCGTTGAAGTTGCCACCGATCGCGAACGACGGGTCAGCGCCGCAGTGCTGGAGCGCCACCGCAAGCATCGACGACGTGGTCGTCTTGCCGTGGGCACCCGACACCGCGGCGACCCGGCGTCCGTCCATCACCGCCGACAGCGCCGCCGCCCGCGAATAGAGCAGCAGCCCACGCCGTCGCGCTTCGACGACCTCGGGGTTGTTCTCCTTGATGGCCGTCGAGATCACCAGCGTGTCGGCACCCTCGACCTGGGCGGGGTCATGCCCGACGAAACAGGTCGCGCCGAGGGCGCGAAGGGCGGTGAGCGCGCGGGAGTCCTTGGCGTCGCTGCCACTCACCGTCATGCCGCGGGCGAGCATGATGCGGGCGATGCCCGACAATCCGGCGCCACCGATCCCCACGAAATGAACGTGACCCAGCTTCTCCGCCGGTACCAGCTCCGGTGGTGGTGGAACGATCACAGGCCTTCCTTTCCGGCGTTCCCGTGCGTGCTGGTGGCAACCGAGCGGACCAGCTCGGCCAGCCGGTCGTCGGCGTCCGCGGGCACCAGGTCGTGCGCGACCTTGGCCATCGCGGCCAGCCGGCCCGCGTCGGTGACAAGACCGACGACGTGCTGTCCCACCCATTCGGGGGTGAGGTCCGCGTCGTCGACGAGTACCGCGCCTCCGGCGTCGACGACAGGTTGCGCGTTGAACCGCTGTTCGCCGTTGCCGACCGGGTAAGGCACGAAGACGGCGGGCAACCCGACCACCGCGAGCTCGGTCACCGTGTTGGCTCCAGCCCGGGAGATCACCGCGTCCGCGGCAGCATAGGCCAGTTCCATCCGTTCGATGTAGGGCACCACGACGTAGGGCGGGCTCCCGGCCGGGCTTTCCGGCCGGATGTCGTGTCCCGCACCAGTCGCATGCAGGACCTGTACCCCTGCCGCGCCCAGACTCGCCGCGGCCCCGGCCACGGCCTGGTTCAGGCGTACGGCGCCCTGGGATCCGCCCGTCACGAGCAGGGTCGGCCGGTCGGGATCGAGGCCGAACGCCGCCCTCGCCTCCGCCCGGAGCGCAGACCGGTCCAGCGTCGTGATCTCCCGCCGGACGGGCAGCCCCACAAAGGCCGCATGGCGCAGGGGCGTCCCCGGAAAGCTCACAGCCACATGAGAGGTGACGAACCGGGCCGCGAATCGGTTGGCTATGCCGGGTCGGGCGTTCTGTTCGTGGACCACGACCGGTTTGCGCAGCCGGCGGGCCGCGAGATAGGCCGGCATGGCGACGTAGCCGCCAAGGCCGACCACGACGTCCGCGTCCACCCGCGAGATCACACCGGCGGCGGCGCGCACGGCTCCGGCGAGTCGGCCGGGAACGGTGAGGAGTCGCGGCGTCAACTCCCGCGGGAGCGGCACCCGGGGAATCACGGCAAGTTCGTGCCCGGCGGCGGGGATCAGCCGCGCCTCCAGCCCCTCCTCCGTACCGAGGAAGGTGAGACCCACATCGGGATCAGCCCGGCGGAGTGCGGCCGCCAGGGCGAGTGCCGGACTGATGTGGCCGGCACTGCCGCCACCGGCGAGAACGATGTGCACGAGCTCACCCTTTCGTCGTGCGAGCCTTCTTATCTGATGCCACCTTCGGCCTGGACACCACCTTCGTCCCGGCCGCCGCCTTCGTCCCCGACGCCGCTTTCGCGGCGGCACGGGCCTTCCTCCGGTCGGCCAGGGCCGCCCTGGCTGCCGGCTCGTTCCGCGCGAACGACACAAGGAGCCCGATCGCGAACAGAGTCGGAAGCATCGCGGACCCACCGTATGACACGAGCGGCAACGGGATACCCGCGATTGGCAGGAGCACCAGGACCGCGCCCATGTTGACGAGTGCCTGAGCGGTCAGCCAGCCGATGATTCCCGCCGTGGCGAGCCTGGTGAAGGTGTCGTCCGCGCGCAGGGCTATCCGGACGCCGACGAAGGCCAGCGTCAGGAAGAGGCCGAGCACGATGATCGTGCCGGCAAGGCCGAGTTCCTCACCGATCACGGCGTAGATGAAGTCCGTGTGCGCTTCGGGCAGTCGTCCCCATTTCTCCCGACTGTTACCGATTCCCACACCCCACCAGCCGCCTGTGCCGAGTGCGAAGAGCGAGTGCGCGGCCTGCCAGCCGGTGTCGCGATAGTCGGCGAACGGATCCAGGAACGTCGTGAGCCGCTCCCGCCGGTGCTCTCGCGTCACCACGAGATAGGTGACGACCAGCCCGACGGCGGCCACGGCGATCCCGAAGAACCGCATCGGCGTCCCGACCACGAACAGCATGACGAGCACCAGCGAGAACAGCACCAGCGACGTGCCGAGGTCGCGCTGGGCGAGGACAAGTGCGAGAACAACGCCGCAGACAGGGACGAACGGGATGATCAGGTGTTTCCACTCGCTGAGGAGTTTCTCCTTGCGGGCGAACAGGTCGGCACCCCACAGGACGAGCGCCAGCTTGGCCGCCTCACTGGGCTGGAGAAGGAACGGGCCACCGAACGACAGCCAGTTGCGGTTGCCGTTGACCGAGACCCCGAGCGGCGTGAGCGTGAGCGCGAGCAGGACGATCGACACGATCAGCGCTGGATAGACCACGGCGCGCAGCACCCGCGGCGGCAGGCGGGACGCCACGAACGCCAGGGGCAACCCGGCTGCCACCCAGATGAACTGCCTCGTCGCCAGGGCGTAGGAGTCGCCGTAGACCGACAACGCGTAGACGCTCGACGCCGAGAGCACCATGACAAGCCCGAGGGCGAGCAGCAGCCCACTGACGCCGATGACGAGGTGGTACGACGTCAGCGGACGGTCGAGCGAGCGCCGGATCTCGGCGAGCCAACCGGACTCGTCGTCGCGGGACCGACGCCAACTGGACAGGTGCCCGCGCCCTGCCGCCGGGCGCGAACTGGTCTGGCGCGCGTGGCCGTCCCCTGCGACGGTCCGGCGGTCGTTGGTGGCGCTCGTCACGCGCGTACCGTCTGTGTGAACACGCGTCGTCGTCCCCTCCGGTCGGCTGGTCTCAGGTCACGCCGTGGGGATCAGCCCCGGTGCCCTCGCACCGACGCCGCGAACGCATCACCTCGAGCGCTGTAACTGGTGAAGAGGTCGAAGGATGCGCAGCCAGGTGCGAGCAGCACGGTGTCACCTGGCTGGGCGAGCCGGCCCGCGGCCCCCACGGCCCGATCCATCACCTCAGTGTCGCTGTCGGCGACTTCGATGACGGGGACATCCGGTGCGTGTCGCGCAATCGCGGACGCGATGAGTTCCCGGTCGCGACCGAGCAGGACCACGCCGCGCAACCGGTCCTTGACGGCGTGTACGAGGTCGCCGAAATCCTGACCCTTGGCGAGGCCTCCGGCGACCCAAACCACGGAGTCGTACGCCAGGAGCGAGGCGAGCGCCGCATGGGCGTTGGTGGCCTTGGAGTCGTCCACGTAGACCACGCCGTCACGCTCGGCCACCCGCTGGATCCGGTGCGGCTCGAGGACGAAACCCGCCAGACCTGCCCGGACGGCGGCCGGGGGCACGCCGTGTGCCCGGGCGAGGGCCGCGGCGGCGAGGGCGTTGGCGATGTTGTGCGGCGCCTGTGACGGTAGATCGCTGACGGCACACAGTTCCGCCGCGGACGTCTGTCGTTCGGCGACGAACGCCCGGTCGGCGAGCACACCGTCGACGACACCGAGCATGCCGACCCCCGGCACGCCGGCCGTGAACCCGACCGCCCGGGCCCCCTCCACCACGTCGGCCGCGCGGACCAGTTCCTCGGTGACAGGGTCGGCGACGTTGTAGACGCACGCGATCTCGCAGCCGGTGAAGATCTTGCCCTTGTCCCCGGCGTAGGCGTCCATCGAACCGTGCCAGTCAAGGTGGTCAGGGGCGACGTTGAGAACCGCCGCCGCCCGGGGACGCAGGGGCCGCGCCCAGTGCAGCTGGAAGCTGGACAGCTCGACGGCGAGGACGTCGTACGGCTCGGGGTCGAGCACGGCGTCGACGACCGGCGCACCGATGTTGCCGACCGCCTCCGCCCGCAGTCCCGCTGCCCGCAGGATCGCCGCCAGCATGCCCACCGTGGTGGTCTTCCCGTTGGTACCGGTGAGGGCGAGCCAGGGCGCGGCGGTCGCGGGATCGCGCAACCGGAGCGCGAGGTCCACCTCGCCCAGGATCGGCAGCCCACGCTCCCCCGCCGCCACGAGCAGGGGCGCACCAGGAAGCCAGCCCGGCGAGGTCACCACCAGGTCAGCGTCGTCAGGAAGCGTGGCCGAGGAGCCCGGGCCCAGGCGTACGTCGGCGCCGAGGGTCGAAAGGATCGTCGCCTTCTCGTGTTCGGCGTCGCCCGCGCGGTCGTCGACGACGACGACCCGTGCGCCCACGCCGAGCAGGCCGGCGGCGGCCGAGTACCCGGACACGCCGATGCCCGTCACCAGGGCGGTGACCGACGGCCAGGGCGAGTGCCGGTCCGCGCCGTCCAGCCAACCCAGCCGGTGGTGACCGTTGACCTGCCCGGCAGTGCGCCCAGTCGCCTGCCCGGCGGTGCGCCCAGTCGCCTGCCCGGCGGTCGGTCCCGTGGTCTGTCCGTCGTGCGATGCCGTCATGTGCCCGCCACCCATTCGGCGTAGAAGATCCCGATCGCGCCGGCAACGCAGATGCCGCAGATGATCCAGAAGCGGATCACGATCGTGACTTCGTTCCAGCCCTTGAGCTCGAAGTGGTGGTGGATCGGCGCCATCCGGAAGAGCCGGCGGGGTGTACCCGTCTTCCACCGGGTGAACTTGAAGAAGCCGGTCTGGAGCATGACCGAGGCCGTCTCGATGAGGAACAGCCCACCGATGAGGATGAGCAGCAGCTCGGTACGGGTCATGATCGCGAACCCGGCGATGCCGCCGCCGAGGGCCAGCGCACCTGTGTCACCCAGGAAGATCTTGGCCGGGGAAGCGTTCCACCACAGGAATCCGAAGCACGCAGCAGCGACCGCGAAGGCCACGACGGCGAGGTCGTACGGATCCCGGACCTCGTAGCACTTGGTGCCCGGCTCCTCGAAGCAGGCCTGGTTGAACTGCCAGACACAGATCAGGGTGTACGCGGCGAACACCAGCACCGAGGACCCGGTGGCAAGGCCGTCGAGACCGTCGGAGAGGTTCACGCCGTTGGACGTCGCGGCGATCATCAGCAGCACCCAGAGGACGAAGACCACCGAGCCGAGCTGCAACCAGTCGATGTCGCGGATGAACGAGATGAACGGCGAGCCGGGCGTGACGTCCCGGTCGTCGGGGAACTGCAGCGCGAGGATCGCGAAGACAACCGCGACCGAGGTCTGGCCAGCCAGCTTGGTCTTGGCGCGCAGGCCGAGGCTGCGCTGCTTGGAGACCTTGAGAAAGTCGTCGAGGAACCCGACGAGCCCCAGGCCCACCATGAGCAGCAGGACCAGCGCACCGGACGCCGAGGGCAGCCGCCACGAGTAGACGTGTGCCGCCGCGTAGCCCAGCACGGTCGCCACGATGATGACGATGCCGCCCATCGTGGGCGTACCCCGCTTGGTGTGGTGCGAGGTCGGGCCGTCGTCGCGGATTATCTGGCCGTAGCCACGGGCCGCGAGCATCCGGATCCCGACCGGTGTGCCCAACAGCGCGATCAGTAAGGAGACTCCCCCGGCAAGCAGGATCGCCTTCACGCCTGGCCCTCCAGTGTCTCGGCCCCCTGTCGAATGGCATCACCCAGATAGCGCAGTCCGGCGTCGCGGGACGACTTCACCAGTACCACGTCGCCGCTCCGCAGGTCCTTGCGTAACAACTTCAACGCCTGCGCGGCGTCACGGACGAAGGTCGAGTGGCGAAAACCCGCCGCCCTCGCGCCCCGCTCGATCGGCCTGGCGCCCTCCCCCACGACCACCAGACGTGACACGCCGAGCTCAGCCGCGAGGCGGCCGACCGCCTCGTGCTCCTGCGCCGAGGCCTCGCCCAGCTCCAACATCTCGCCCAGCACCGCGAACGACCGGCGGCCGCCCGCGAGTTCGGGCAGGGTCTGCAGCGCTGCCCGCATCGAGTCGGGGTTGGCGTTGTAAGCGTCGTTGAGGACCGTGACCCCGTCAGCGCGCTCGCCGATCTCCATCCGCCAGCGGGCCAGCGGGACCGCCGCCGAGAGGCGTTCTGCGACCGTCTGAAGGTCCATGCCGATGGCGAGCCCGACGGCCGCGGCGGCCAGTGCATTGGAGACGTGGTGGCGGCCGACCAGCTTCAGGCGTACCTCTGTGGCTCCGTGCGGGCTCACCAGCTCGAAGACCGGACGACCGCCGTCGAGCCAGACCTTCGCCGCACGGACCGCGGCGTCGTCGGCCAGGCCGAAGAGGACCGACGGCGCCTTGGAGCGGTCGGACATCGCCCGGACCAGTGGGTCGTCGGAGTTCAGGATGGCGAGGCCGTCGTCGAGCAGGGCCTCCACCAGCTCACCCTTCGCAATCGCCGTCGCCTCCCGGCTACCGAACTTCCCGACATGGGCGAGCCCGACGTTGAGCACGACCGAGATGTCCGGCGGAGCGATCTGGGTGAGGTACCGGATGTGGCCGATCCCGCGGGCGCCCATCTCCAGGACGAGGTACCGCGTCTCCTCGTCAGCCTGCAACACGGTGAGGGGCATACCTAGCTCGTCGTTGAGCGACCCCTGCGGCGTCACCGTGGGTCCGGCACCCGCCAGCACCTGCCCGAGGAGGTCCTTCGTCGACGTCTTTCCCTGTGATCCGGTTACGGCGACGATGGTCGTGTCCACCAGCCGACCCACCACGAACGCCGCGAGCCGACCGAGTGCCACGACCGAGGCGTCCACGTCGTGGTCGAGCGCGGTCGGCGCGAGGATCGACGGAACGGCGGGCAACGGCTCACTCGCGAGCACCGCGACCGCTCCCCTGCGTACGGCCTCCTCGGCGAACTGGTGGCCGGGACCGTCGGCGACGAAGAGCGCACCTGGGGCCGCCTGGCGCGAGTCGGCGACGACAGGACCCGTCACCACCGCGTCCGGCGACGCGTCGCGGAGTTCGCCACCCACCGCCTCGGCGATCTCGGCGAGAGTCATCCGGATCACCGCTCCGCACCCTTCTTCCGGGCATCCGCGCGGGCGGTGCCGATCGTGTCGGACATCTGTCGAAGAACCTCCTGGACCACGAGTCGGTCGTCAAAAGGTTGTACTACCCCACCGACGTCCTGGCCCTGCTCGTGTCCTTTGCCGAGGATCAGCACGGTATCGCCCGGGCGTGCGGCGCCGATCGCCCGCTCGATCGCCTGCCGCCTGTCGCCGATCTCGACGACCTCGCCACGGAGGGACGCAGGGACGCCGTAGGCCCCGCGGAGGGCGGCCGCCCGGATGGCCGCCGGATCCTCCGAGCGCGGGTTGTCGTCGGTGACAACGGCGAGGTCAGCGTGCCGGGCGGCGGCCTCGCCCATGAGCGGTCGCTTCGCGTGGTCGCGATCTCCCCCGCAGCCGAACACGCCGATCACTCTGCCCTTCGTCCAGCCGCGGACGGACGACAGGACGATCGCGATGGCGTCAGGCGTGTGGGCGTAGTCGACGATCGCCGCGAACGCCGCGCCGGGTTCGGACACGCGCTCCATCCGACCAGGAAGGCTGGCGGTCGCCAACGCGGGCAGGAACGTCTCCGGGCTCAGGCCCGCGCCCGCCAGCATCGCGGTGGCCAGGACGGCGTTGGCGACGTTGAACGTCCCAGGGAGGCCGAGCGTCACCGGCCAGGGCCCGCCGTTCGGACCGTGCAGGACGAAGTGGGACAGGCCGTCGGGTGAGCTGCTCACCTCGGCGGCCCTCCAGTCGGCGGCTGGAGCGCCGGTCGCGGAGTATGTCACGATGTCCAGTCCCCGCTCCCTCGCCAGCACGGCCAGACGTGCGCCGTAGGTGTCGTCGAGGTTGATCACACCGCGGCGGCTGCGATCCGGGCCGAACAGCGCCGCCTTCGCCGCGAAGTACGCCTCCATGTCCCCGTGCAGCTCCAGGTGGTCCTGGCTGAGGTTCGTGAAGCCGGCGACGTCGAAGACCAGACCGTCCACCCGGCCGTAGGTCAGCGCGTGGCTCGACACCTCCATCGAGACGTGACTGACACCACGCTCGCGCATGACGGCGAGAATGGCCTGCAGGTCCGGTGCCTCCGGTGTCGTACGTACGCTCGGGAGGGTCTCGTCGCCGATCCGCGTACCGACCGTGCCGAGTTGGCCGGTACGACGGCCCAGGTGTCGAAGGGCCGCGTCGAGGAGGAACGCCGTCGTGGTCTTGCCGTTGGTTCCCGTGACACCGAGAACAGTGAGATCGCGTGCGGGATAGCCGTAGACCCACGCCGAGACCGCCCCGAGCACGCCCTGTGGATCGGACACAACCAGGGTCGGCAGCCCAGCGGCCCGGCAGCGCTCCAGACCCGTGGGGTCGGTGAGGACGGCGGCCGCTCCGGCCGCGGCCGCCTGTTGTGCGTAGGCGGCACCGTGGGTGGATCCTCCCGGACGCGCGACGTAGAGGTCACCGCCAACGACAGCCCGGGAGTCCTGGGTCACACCTGTCACCACGACTCCGGCGAGCTCGTCCTCAGCGCCGTCATGACCAACAGGTGACCGCGGTTCCGGCTGAGCCGAAACGAGTGCACGAAGCTCGGCCAGCCTCCGCCGGGGCGCGTCCGCCGGTCGCGGCGTCGCCGATCGGGTGGCGGGGACGGCCACAGCCTCTCCTCCCTCCGCGACTCAGGTGCTCCTCGGATCGCTGGTTTGTCTGGTTTCTGCGACCCGCTGTCTGTCCCGAGGTCGACACCTCGCCGGTCGTGCCTGCCCCTGGCCGGACGGTCTGGGGGTGTGCCCTCGACCGCAGGACAGTACCGCGCTCACGCTCCGAGACCGGCCGCGGCCGCGCTACCAGGTGAGTGGCATGGCGGGTGTGGTCGTCCCCGTGGGCGGAACGCCGTACTTCTGGAGGGTGAAGGCCATGATGTCGCGGAAGACGGGGGCCGCGAGGCCACTTCCGCTATTGCCGCCACGCTTCGGATCCTGGACAACGACATAGACGACATAGCGCGGCTGGTCAGCCGGAGCGAACCCGGCGAATGACGCCGTGTAGCCGCGATAGCACCCGCAGGCGGCGTCGACGCGCTGCGACGTGCCGGTCTTGCCGGCGATGCGGTAGCCCGGGATCTGCGCCTTCGTGGCCAGCGCCTCCTCGCCATCGACCACCTGCTCCATCATCGCGGCGACGCTCGATGCCGTCGCCTCGCTGATCACGCGGGACCGCTTCGGTGCGGGCGCCGGGCGGCGCAGCTGGCCTTCCTCGTCCACCCGGCCCCGGACCAGGTTCGGCTCGACCCGCACCCCGCCGTTGGCGACGGTGCCGATCGCGGACGCCATCTGGACGGCGTTGACCGACATGCCCTGACCGAACGCGACTGTCGCGCGTTGCAGGTCACTCCACGACTCCGGCTTCGCCAGCGAACCTTTGGCCTCACCGGCCAGCCCGATGCCGGTGGGTTGGCCGAGCCCGAACCTGCGCAGGTAGCTCGCGTGCTCCGCCTTCGGCATGCGTTCGGCGGCGAGGATGGTCCCGAGGTTGCTCGACTTCGCCAACGCGCCTGTCATCGTCAACGGGATCGTCCCGTGTCCCCAGTAATCGTGGATCTGGTGCCCGTTGCGAAGGAGCGCACCCGGCACCGAGATCTTCGTCTCGGGCGTGACGTAACCGGCGTCGATCAGGGCGGCCGTCGTGAGGACCTTCGCCACGCTCCCCGGTTCGTACACCTCCTGCAAGGGACGGTTCACCCGGTCGTCCGCGGGACTGCTGGTCGGACGGTTCGGGTCGTACGTCGGTGCCGTCGCCATGGCCACGATCTGGCCAGTCTTGACGTCGAGCACCACCGCATCGCCGCTGCGGGCGCCCGTGGCCTTCACCTGGTCGGCGATGGCCTTCTGTGCGACCCACTGGACGTCCCGGTCGATCGTCAACGAGACGTTGGCACCGGGGACCGGGTCCTGCTGGACGCTGGGGGCGAGGGGGATCTGCTGGCCACCGGAGCCCCCCTCGTAGACCATCAGACCGTCCTTGCCCCGCAGCTTGTCGTCGAGGGCGTACTCGAGGCCGGCGAGACCGCGTCCTTCACCGCCGACGAACCCGACGAGATTGGCGGCAACGGGCCCCGAGGGATAGCTGCGGAGGGGATCCGGCTGGTTGAAGACGCCGATCAGATCGCCGGCATCGAGCGCCTTCCTGGCCCGGTTCCACCGTTCGGCGGGTACCTTGCGGGCAAGGTAGACGAACCTGCTGTCCGCCTTGCGGAGCTTGGGCAGCAACTCCTCGGCGGGAACCTTCAGGATGGGCGCGAGGGTCTCAGCGATCTGGACCGCACCGGGACGCGTCATCTTCGGGTCAGCGGTGACCGCCACCGTGTCCACTGTGGTCGCCAACGGGACGCCGTTGACGTCGGACAGGTCCCCCCTGGTGGCGCGGAGAGTGACCTCCTGCAGGCGTTCCTTCACCGCGGCATGGGCGAACGAAGCCGCTTCCACCCCCTGCAGTTGGAGCAGGCGGCCTGCGAAGACCGACATCACGAAGGCGACGATGAGAAAACCCACCCGGAGGCGCCGGCTCGCCGTGCCGAGCTTGAACGACCTACTGCTGCCCGGTCGTCCCGCCGCTCTTCGCGCCCTCACGGCGGTCCGCTCGCTCCTCCGCGTCCGGGGGGCGGCCTGGTGGCGTGCCGTCGTCTGACGCGTGGCAGCGCGATGGGTTGGCTTCGCCCGGTTGGCTGGCTGCCGTGCCGGTACGGACTTCTTCAGTGGCACTGACCGCATTGGGGACGCAGACTTCTTCTGGGCTACCACTCTCTTCTGGGCCGCTGCTTTCTTGCCGGTCGACACCTTCTGTGGCACCGCCTTGTCGCGGGGTACCCCCCTCTTCAGCGGTATCGCCTTCTTGGCGGGCGACACCCTCCGCTGCGCCACCGCGGTCTTGCGGGGCACGGCGGTCTTGCGGGGCACCGCGGTCTTGCGGGGCACGGCGGTCGACTGGCGAGAGTTGCCGCCGCGCGAACGTGGTGCCTCGCGGCGCTCTCGGTCGCGTGGGCGCGATGGACGGCCGGTCATGTGTTCCCTCCGGGCGTCGGCGGCGTTGGGCTGGCCTGCGGTGTCTGTACGGGTGTCTGACCGGGCGTGGCGGTCGGCCGGGCCGGGGAAACTGCGGTCGCTCCGGCCGGCGTCGACGATGGCTTCGGCTTGGGTCTGGGCTTCACCCGTGCCTCTGCCGGTACGGCCTCACCGAGCACCGCACCGTCGGACAGGCGCAGGAACACGGGATTGGCGTTGGGGACCATGCCCATCCGCTGCGCTCGACCGGCGAGGTTCTCCGGTGCCTTGAGGCGAGCGACCCGCTGGTCGAGATCCTCCTCGCGTTCGGCGAGCATCGACGTCTGGCGCTTGAGGTCGTGGATGGCGAACGACCCCCGCTGCAAAGACGTGTTGAGGAGCAGCAGACCGACAAGCCCGACGCCCAGAACGGCGACAACCAGGAGGACGAAGGGCGCTCGGGCAGGGGCCTCGGCCCGCGCCGGTACAACCCGTAGCTGGCGTTCCGGCTGGTCGGGTTCGCGCCATGGCCGCGCGAGGCTCTCGATGAGGCTCATGCCGTGCCCCCTCTGCACGACCACTGCGGTGCCTCACTCCGGCACACCTCGTACCTCGCCGTACCTGCGTGGGGGCTCCTCGCGCTCATGCCGTGCCCCCTCTGTCGCTCGACTTCCGCCCTGCCCGGATGCGTTCGACCGCGCGTAACCGTGCGGAGGTGGCGCGCGGATTGGCAGTGATCTCCTCGTCCGACGCCTTGTCGGCGCCGCGGGTCAGGAGCCGGAGAACGGCCTCGTGTCCGGGTGGCACAACCGGGAACCCGTCAGGTACGTCCGGCCGGGCGAGCGCGGCGAACGTCTGCTTGACCAGCCGGTCCTCGAGCGAGTGGTACGCAAGGACCACCACCCGCCCGCCCACCGCCACCGCGTCCACCGCCGCCGGCAGGGCACGCTGGAGCACCGCGAGCTCGCCGTTGACCTCGATCCGCAGCGCCTGGAAGGTGCGCTTGGCCGGGTGGCCTCCGACCTGACGTTTCGCGGCCGGGATTGCCCCCCGGATGAGGTCGACGAGTCGGGCACTGGTCGTGAAGGGTGTATCGGCTCGCTCGCGCACGATCCGCTCGGCGATCCGCCGGGCGAACCGTTCCTCGCCGTAGTCGCGCAGGATCCTGGTGAGGTCGGTTACCGAGTAGGTGTTGAGAACCTCGGCCGCGGTGATGCCCCTGGTGGGGTCCATCCGCATGTCGAGGGTGACGTCGCGGCTGTAGGCGAAGCCACGGCTCGGGTCGTCGAGCTGGAGCGAGGACACACCGAGGTCGAAGAGCACGGCGTCGACCTCGGTGAGGCCGAGTTGGTCGAGCACGTCGGGAATCTCGTCGTAGACCGCGTGGAGCAGAGTGGAGCGCTCACCGAACTCGTCCAGCCGCTCCCTCGCCGCGTCGAGAGCATGCGGGTCACGGTCGAGTCCGATGAGGCGCGCGTCAGGAAACTCCCGCAGCAGTAGCTCCGCGTGTCCACCGAGGCCGAGTGTCGTGTCGACGACAACGCCGCCACCCGGCCGGCCAAGGACCGGCGCGAGCAGCTCAACCACGCGGTCGGCCAGGACGGGCACGTGGACGGGATGGTCGGCGCATGCGTTCATCTGGTCCGCCACCTCAACGGGCAAGGCCCAGTATGGTGGCGAGTACGGCAGTCGTCGCGATGGACGCCCCGAGGGAGAACGCGATCACCGTGGCACGTGCCCGGACGGCGGCGCGGACGGAGACGTCGTCGGCAGACCGGTGAAGGTCTGGCAGTGTCGCCATGTCCGCGAGGCCTACGACGGTGTCGGCTCGCTCGCGTCGCGCGTGACCGGATGGGTTCACGTCGCCCCCTTGTGTTGCACTTTCGATGGCCGTGCGGCCAGGTCCCCGCCCGCTCGCCCGGGGAAGCCGCCGTCTGGCGCCGGGGAAGGTGCGTCAGAATGCGCAGGGAGCGGGCTGGAGACCTCGCCGCACGAGTAACCGGTGGGTCTCGTATCTGCGAATGTCGTTAGTGGTGGGTCTCAGGTGTCGCCGGCTGGTGACGCTCGTGCGCCGGCTCAGAGAATCCCCGGGAGCACCTCCTCACTCAGGTCGGAGAAGGTCTGTTCCTGCTCGGTGGAGTAGCGCGCCCATGCCTCGGCATCCCAGATCTCCACCCGGTTCATGGCGCCGATGACCACACACTCGCGGGTCAGTCCGGCGTACTCGCGAAGCATCGGCGGGATGGTGACCCGCCCCTGCTTGTCGGGCTTCTCATCCGATGCACCGGCGAACAACATCCGCAGGTAGTCGCGTGCGGCCTTGTTGGTGACTGGTGCCTGCCGCATCTGGTCGGTCAACCGGGCGAACTCCGGGGTCGGCCAGACGTAGAGGCAACGTTCCTGCCCACGAGTGACCACAAGCCCCTCCGCCAGCTCTTCCCGGAATTTTGCTGGGAGGAAAAGCCGGCCCTTCTCGTCGAGCCGAGGGGTGTGGGTGCCGAGAAACGTGGCCGCCACCTCCCCCAGATGCTCACCAGGTGCCGCTCTCCACCACTGGCCGCCACTTTACCCCACTTCCCTCCACCGTCAACCATCCTTGACGCGTGCCGCACCGGTCGCGCCACTGTTTGCGTCGTGAAGGCGCAGGTCAGAAGGGGTGGTGCGAAAGGGAGGGCGATGGAGGGCACGCCGGCCGGCGTGCCGGAACAATCAACCGGCGGTGAACAACTTGGTCCGACCGGACGTGTCCACTGGGACAGGAGAAACCTCCCGTGCCGAATGTGGCCCCCTGATGAACACAAACCGAGATCGAAGACGTACGGTTCGAACGAAGAGGTCAAGCCGGCACAGTCGCGCCAGACAGCACGAATCCGGCGCAGGTTGGGCGCGGGCCTTTGTGCAGTGCTCTGGATAGACCGGGGCCGGACGTTCACGCGGGCGGACGCGCGGTCACGGTTGGCGACAACTCGGCGAACCACCGCCCCGCAGACCGCTCGAACCTGAGAGACTCGGACCAATAGCCGTTTGTCGCGGCACTGCCGGTTAAGGGAGGCCATGGTGTCGACCGGCCCGATCATTGAGCCGACGAAGCGACCGACCGAAAGACGCTGGGCCCCCGCGGCCGACTTTCCCTATCTCGCCCAGACCGCCAGCCGGGTGAGGGAAGCCGTCGAAAGCGTGATCGAGGGCAAACCAGACGTCGTCAAGGTCGCGCTCACGGTCCTGCTCGCCGAAGGTCATCTGCTCATCGAAGACGTCCCTGGCGTCGGAAAGACGATGCTGTCGAAGGCGCTCGCGCGCTCGATCGACTGCAGCGTCCGGCGGATCCAGTTCACCCCCGACCTGTTGCCGAGCGACGTCACGGGCGTGTCGGTCTACAACCAGGAGAACCACGACTTCGAGTTCCGGCCGGGTGGCATCTTCGCCAACATCGTGGTCGGCGACGAGATCAACCGTGCCTCGCCCAAGACGCAGTCGGCCCTGCTCGAGTGCATGGAAGAGGCCCAGGTCACCGTCGACGGCACGACGTACCACCTCGAACTGCCGTTCATGGTCATCGCGACCCAGAACCCGATCGAGATGGAAGGCACCTATCCCCTGCCGGAGGCACAGCGGGACAGGTTCATGGCCCGGGTCTCGATGGGATACCCGAGCGCGCAGGCGGAGTTGGAGATGCTCGACGCCCACGGCGCCAACTCGCCGCTCGACGATCTCGAACCCGTCACCGACGCCCGCGAGATCGCCAAGCTCATCGACATCGTGCAGGGCGTCTACGTCGCTGAGGCAGTGAAGCAGTACGCCATCGCCCTCGTGACCGCCACCCGGCACTCCCCTGATCTCCGACTCGGCGCGTCGCCGCGCGCGACGCTGCACCTGATCCGGGCGGCCCGGGCCGCGGCCGCGCTCGACGACCGCGAGTACGTCCTGCCGGACGATATCCAGACTCTCGCCATCCCCGTCCTGGCCCACCGGCTGCTGCCTGCCGCCGAGGCCCAGATCGCGCGTCGTACGGCAGAACAGGTCGTCTCCGACCTCGTCCGTACCGTGCCGGTACCCGACCCCCAGCGCCGCGCCCGGTGAGCCCGATGGGCGGCCGGTTCTCCTCCCTCACCACCCGCGGCCGTGCGTTCGTCGCCGCAGGAGTCGCCGCCGCCGTCTGTGCTCTCGCCCTCGGCCAGAAGGACCTGCTCAGGGTCGCGATCTTCCTGGTCGCGCTTCCGATCGTGACCGTCCTCGTCGTCGCGCGGACCCGCTACCGGATCGCGGCCAGCCGCACGATCCAACCGGTGCGTGTTCCGGTCGGCCAAGCCAGTCACGTCCGGCTGCGGCTGGAGAACGTCGGCCGGATGCCCACCGGGCTGCTGCTGCTCGAGGACCACGTGCCATACGTCCTCGGTGCGCGGCCCCGGTTCGTCCTCGACCGGATGTCCGCCCGGTGGCGCCGCGACGTCGGCTACTCCGTGCGTTCCGACGTCCGGGGGCGCTTCACGCTCGGCCCCCTGACGCTGCGGGTGACCGATCCGTTCGGCCTGGTCGAGCTCACCCGTTCGTTCAAGGCACAGGACACGCTGCTCGTGACACCGGAGGTCCATCCGCTCGTCTCGGCGCGGATCGGCGGTGAGTGGGCGACCAACGGCGAGAGCCGCCCCCGCGCCGCGGCGGCCGACGGCGAAGAAGACGTCACCGTCCGCGAATACCGTGACGGCGACGACCTGCGTCGGGTGCACTGGCGGTCGAGCGCCCGTCGCGGTGAGCTCATGGTCCGGCGCGAGGACCAGCCGTGGCAGAGTCGCGCCACGGTCATCCTCGACACCCGCCGCATCGGTCACCGGGGCAGCGGACCGGCGTCCTCGTTCGAGTGGTCGGTCAGCGCCGCGGCGTCGATCGGCGCCCACCTGCTGCGGCGGGGGTACTCCCTGCGGCTCGCGACCGACGCCGGCGCCTCCGTCGCCACGGCCGCCCGGGAGTCCGGTCCGTCCGCAGAGGCCGAGGGGCACCTGCTCGACGCGCTGGCCGTGGTCGGCCCGTCGTCGATCGGCCAGCTCACCCACGGTTCGCTGAGCCTTCCCCACGACAATTCGTACGGCCTGCTCATCGCCGTCCTGGGCGTCATCACACCGCCCGAGGCCGAGGCCATGGTCCGTATCCGGCAGCGTTCGGCGTCCGGGTTGGCCATCGTCGTCGACGCGCCGAGCTGGGCCATGTCCAAGGAGCGCTCACCCGCGGCGGTCGCCGAGCAGCTCTCCGAAGCGTTGCGGATCCTGCGCGGCGGTGGCTGGCGGACCGTCGTCGCGCGTTCGGGTGACCCGGTGCCGCACGTCTGGACCCAGCTCGTCGTCGGCGAAGGGTACGGGCAGGGCGGGTCCTCCTCCGCTCCGGCCAGCGGCACCACCAGACCGGTGGGCTACCCGACCGTCGGCGTGCCGACGGACGGCTCCGCCCCTCCCCTCACGGGTGCGGTGCCCACGGCCGACGGGCCCACATCCCCGCGGAGCGACATGGTGGGAGGACCGGCGACGTGAACGAAGCACTGCGAAACACCATCGCGGGAGTGGCCGCCACGTTCCTCGCCTGTCTGGCCCTGCTTCCGGCCTACCAAGGTCAGGAATGGCTCGGGTCCGCGGTGCTCGTCCTGCTCTTCGTCGGGGCCACCGGCTTCGGCCTTCGCCAACTCGGCACCCCCCACCTGCTCGTCCCGCTCGGCCAGCTGGCGGCGCTCGGTTGGGCGTTCATCCTGGTCTATGCGCACGAGGATCTCCGGTTCGGCTTCCTGCCGAGCGGGGGCTCGGTCGAAGCTCTGACCGAACGCATCAACGAAGGGCTGCTCGTCGTCGTCCGGTACGCCGCGCCCGTGCCCTATGACCATGATCTCGCCATGGTGACGGCCCTGGGCATCGGCCTCGTCGCCATTTCCGTCGACACCATGTGCGCCACGTTCCGTCTGGCACCCTGGGCGGGACTTCCGCTGCTGCTGCTCTACAGCATTCCGGCCACCACCGTCTCAGGCGGCATCTCGGCGCTGGCGTTCATTCCGGCGGCGATCGGCTACGTCATTCTCCTCGTCAGTGAGAGCCGCGAACGCCTGAGTCGATGGGGCCGGGTGATCGGGATCGCCGACGACGTGGCCGGGCCGCAGGACAACGTGCAGGCGTCGCTGTTCGGCCAGACCGGCCGCCGCGTCGGCGCGATGGTCATCGGGCTCGCCGTCGTGGTACCCGCCCTGATGCCGGCACTTCCGGAAGGGATCTTCGGCCAGGGGGAAGGCGGCGGCTTCGGCACGAGCGGCCAGACCATCAAGGTCGACAACCCGATCGTCGACCTCCGGCGCGACCTGAGGCTCCCCCAGAACGTCCCCGTCCTCACCTACCGCACCACGACGGACACACCCGACTACATCAAGCTCGTCACGCTCGACGAGTTCGACGGCGAGCGGTGGCGTCCGTCCCAGCGCAGTGTCCGGAACATCGAGAACGAACCGGGCGAGTCCAGTCGGCTGCCCGACCCTCCGGGCCTCAGCCAGTCGGTCCCCCGGACCAACGTGCGTACGACGTTCCAGGTCACCGATGCGCTCGAGTCCCGCTGGCTGCCGTCCCCGTATCCCGCGACCACGCTCAAGGCTCCTGGCGAGTGGGGCTACGACCCCGACACGCTCGACATCGTGAGCCGAGGGAAGAGCTCGGCCGGTCTGATGTATGACGTGAGCACTCTCAAGCTCGGACTCAAACCAGGCGAGCTCGATGCCGCAGGTCTCGCGCCGGAGGCGGTGTTCAGCCGCTACACCGAGCTGCCGCCGCTTCCCGAACAGGTCAAGAACATTGCCCTTCGCCAGGTGGGCGATGCGAAGACCAACTACGACAAGGCGATCGCGCTGCAGAGCTGGTTCCGTACCGATTTCTCCTACGACATCAACGTCGAGTCAGGGCACGGCGAACCAGCGATGCTGGAGTTCCTCGCCGACAAGCGCGGCTACTGCGAGCAGTTCGCGGCGACGATGGCGATCATGGCCCGCTCGCTCGGCATCCCCGCGCGGGTCGGTGTGGGCTACATGGCCGGGACCCGGCAGCCGGACAACCGCTGGCTGGTGACCGCGCACGACTCGCATGCCTGGCCGGAGCTGTACTTCACCGGCTATGGGTGGGTGCGGTTCGAGCCGACACCGCAGGCTCAGACCGGGCTCGCCCCGTCGTGGACCGTCCCGGACTCGGACACCCCGTCGGCTCCGACCCCCGAGACGACAGTCGACCCGGACGACCCCAGCCAGGACACCACCAGCAGTGCCAGTCCCGCGCCGCTGCCAGGTGAGGACGACCCGCTCCGGGGCGCTCCGCAGACACCTGCCGACCCGGGCATCAGTCCGGTTCCGTTCCTGATCCTCGCGGGCGTCCTGTTGGTCGCGGCGGTGCCGTTCCTCGTCCGCACGGCGATCAGGCAGGTCAGGTTGTCGCCACGCCAGCCGCCGGGCCGACTGGTCGAGGGGGCCTGGCGGGAACTTGCCGACTCGAGTATCGACGCCGGGCTGACCTGGGACGATGCCGCGACCCCGCGGGCCACCGGCGCCCGGCTGCGGCCCAAGGTGCCCCAGGACGCTGTTGCAAGCCTGCAGGAGGTCGTCGAAGCCGTGGAGCGGAGTCGGTACGCCCCCGATCCCGGCTCGGCGGGCGACGTCACAGAACCGCTCAAGGCGGTGACGCAGGCGTTGCGGTCTACCGGCTCACGCGCTCAGCAGGCGCGGGCCGTGCTGCTGCCCCCGTCGCTGGGCCGCCAGCTACCTCGGCTGTGGCGTCCGGTGTTCGGGCTGCTCGACCGGATGGACACCGCGGGCGCACGCTCGGTCAGGCAGGTGCTCCAGCTGCCCTGGCGCCGCCGGAGGACACCCGCCGCGCACTGAGTGTGGCAGCCCTACCGTGGAAGCAGTTGCCGCCCTCAAGGGTGCCGCCCTGAAAGGGTGCCGCCCTGGAAACAGCGGCAAGACGCGGATTCTCCGCCAAGTGCCGGACCTGAGAGCCAGCTCAGAGGAGCGAGTCGGTCAGAAGCCGGACTCGCGGCGTCGTCTCCAGCGTTCCTCCATGCGTTGCATGAACGTCCCACTGGCCTTCGCCTTCGCCTTGGCCTTGGGTCGCCGGCCGCCGCGCCCGCGAATGGGGACGACCTTGGACATCTCGCCGGCCGCGGGCATGTGCCGCACACTGGTCGCGACGTAGTAGGCCGACACCAGCATGACAAGGAAGCCGAGCACGCTGACCACGATGTAGGCGGCGACACTGCGCCCGGTCGTCATCATGATCGCGCCGCCGAGCATCAGCACCATGCCGACAACAAACACCACCGCACCGAGTGCTGCGCGGCGGCGTTGTCGGGTGCGTAGATCGACCCCTCGCAGCGCCGAGGCGAGCTTAGGGTCCTCGGCAGCAAGGGCCCGCTCCATCTGCTCGAGCAACCGCTGCTCGTGGTCGGAGAGAGGCACCTGACCTCCAACGGGACACTGCCGTGTTTCGAGCTTTGCTGTGTTCGATCTTCGGGCCTAGATGCAGTCTAAGCAGGCTTGGACCAGCACGGTAGCCGACCTCTCACGTTCGACGGTTACCGGCGCACTGTTCCGCATATGTCACGCATATGGAGCCAGGCCCGGATGGTCGCTCGCGGGTCACACGGTACCTGACGATCAGCGGTTGATCACACTCGCCGAGCAAGCAGGTGGATCTGGGTCGCGATGGCACGGAACGTCGGGTGTTCCGCGGCAGTTGCCTCCAGTTCGAGCAGTGCCGCGGCGGCCGACGGCTCGTCGGCGAGGGTCGCTGGGGCCAGATCGGCGAATACCCGCACACCGTGCTCGGCAAGGACGACAAGCCCGACGTTCCCGACCGCCCGGCGGAGTTGGGTGGCGGTGAACCTGCGCGGCGTCGGCCCCTCCGGCTGCCACCCGTCGGCCGGCTCCGCCAGGACGGCGCGGGCGTCGGACAAGTGCCCGCCAATGACCTTGGCCAGGACGACGGCGTACCGGTTCGCGGCCACCAGACTGAGGGCGGCGCCCGGGCGCAGGACAGCCGCCATCGACTCGAGGGCAGCGCCCGGGTCATCGACGACCTCGAGGACGCTGTGGCACAGCACGAGGTCGGCGCCCGCCGCGCCGACAAGCTCCGGCAGGTCCGTGACATCGCCCTGCACAGCCTGGACGGAACCGGTGACCGCTGCCTCGTCGGCCCGCCGCTTCAGCGCAGCGAGCGAGTCAGGACTGGGATCGACGACGGTGACCCGGTGTCCGAGCTCGGCGAGCGGAACGGCGAGGTGACCAGTGCCACCACCAGCGTCGACGACGTCGAGCTGGGCGTGCCCTGCTACGGCGGACTGCTCGGCCAGGATCGTGCGAACCAGGCGCCAAACCACCTCGCTGCGGACGGCACGACGATGGCCCGCGCCGCTGGCCGCCTCTCCACGTTGCGCGCGGGGGTCAGAGCCATCAGCGGACCGGCCGCACTCGGGCACGGGACTGTGCCTCCTCGTTCGCATGGACAACTGCTACCAGCCTATTTGTCCAGGCGCCCAGAGGTCAGGCGGCCGTGTCGCGAGCCCGCGGCTGCGGCACGGCGGCGCGGCTCACCTCGCCCGGCTCGTCGAGGAGGTCTCCGTCCCTCGGCAGGGGCGGTTGATGCGGGAGTTCGAGCAGCCGTTCGACGTCTGCCAGAAAGCGTTCGGCATCGCGGACGAGATCGGCCGCCTCCCGGTCGGTCACCGCCTGACGCAGACCGGCCTCGGCGGCCGCCCGCTTACCCGCGCCGGCCGCGAAGAAGGCCGCCCACTCGCCCAGCTCCGGCGTGACGCGGGCGAGCATCGTCCAGGCATCGCGCTGCCCGCGCCGGCCGCTTGGCCTGGACCGTCCGGCCAGGACCGCGGCGGCGGTGCGCAGCGCTGCGATGTGCGCGGCGACGTAGCGCTCTGCAGGCGTCGCGGCCAACTCCGCCTCGGCGAGGGAGGCACGGGCACGCTCCAGCGCGACGAAGACGCCCGGTCCGAGCGGTGCCTGAAACTCAGGTGTCGCGTGCGTCCGCATGCGGGACTCCTTTCACGAAAGCCGGACGGCACCGACGCAACGCAGTCGGCACGCGCCCGGCGACAACCTCGGCTTCGAGCTCGTCGCACCAGCCGCCGGGCGAGGCACTTCCCCTGCCCTGCGCACCTCGCCCGGACCCAACTGGCGCCCGCCGCGACAGGGTCGAGCTGTCGCACCGGGCAGTTCGCCCGCCGGGGACCCGACTCCCCGACGGACGAGATCGAACGCATGTTCGAACAATGGCAAATGTAGCCCGGCGCGACAACCAGGTCAAGAACCCGTCGCCGCGGTCTGAGGACTGGGCACGCTGCCCTGTTGCGATCACGGCCCGGAGTCTCGCAGGGACCACCGACAACCGCCGACAGTCAACCGCCGACCGCCGACCGCCGGCTGGCGGCTGGCGGCTGGCGGCTGGCGGCTGGCGGCTGGCGGCTGGCGGCTGGCGGCCAACCGTCCCGAGATCCAGGTTCATGATCAAGAGGCGGAAACCTGGCGATCGCGGGCCATGTTTCCCCGTTACCTACCTCTTGATCATGAACCGCGGCCGGACGCGGTCTCCCCCGGTCCGTGGGCCGCCCACTCCAGCGGTGAACCGGCTACAACTCCGGCGTCGTCGAGCGTCCTGCCGCCGGCACGGGATCTCGCGTCGACGAGGCGCTGGCGTACGGCGTCGGGCTGCACGCTCACCCCCAGGGCCTGGCGCTGCGGGCACGACGCGCCGGTGGTGTCGGGCAGCAGGTGATCGGCCGTCGGCCCCACAGAGTCCGCGCGGGCTGTCTCCCGGGCGGGGCGGCCCGCGCGGCGCCGCACACCCCAGACATGGCGAAGCGGCTGGGCCCCACCCCCGTGGGGGCCCAACCGCTCCACCGCTCGCAACCTCGGCCGCCGAGGTGTCGTCGCGCCGCCTGACTAGGGCTGTCCTTGTCCGCCGCGCGTTGCCACGGGCCGTGGTCGTTCCATGTCCGAAATCCTCGCGACTGGAAGGTTTCGCGACTATCCGGCGACGTACTCATTCGTTCCTAGGTAGTTCCCCAGGGGAATCCCTGGGCACCCCCGACACGCCGGGCGTCCACGAACGACTACGCTCCGACGTCTGTGGCTCGGGTCGTGGTGATCGGAGGCGGGCTGGGCGGCCTGGCGGCAGCCGCGCGCCTCGCCAAGCTGGGACACGCCGTCACCCTGCTGGAGCGTTCCTCCCACCTCGGCGGGGTCGTGCGTACGGCCGAACGCGACGACCCCGCAGTCGGCCGGTTCCGCTGGGATGCTGGACCAGCCGCGGTGACACTGCCAGCCACGTTGCGTGACCTGTTCCGCAAGTCGGGCCGACCGCTGGAGCGGGTCCTCGAACTCGCGCCGCTACCCACGCCGCGCCGGCACGTCTTCTCCGACGGCACCGCCCTTGACCTTCCAGTGGGCAGCAGATCCGGCCAACGACGCGCGGTCGAGGCAGCGCTGGGCTCCACCGCGGGTGCGGCCTGGGAGGCGGTCGTCGACGACCTCGCCCCGACCTGGGAGTTGCTTCGGACCCGGGTGCTCGAAGTTCCGTTCTCCGGCGTACGAAGCCTCGGCCCCCATGGGGTGTGGGCCCTCGCTCCCGGTCGGTCGTTGCGGGCCTTTGCCCGGCGCCGACTGACCGACGTCCGTACCAGGAAGCTGCTCGAGTATCCGGTGCTCGCGACGGGTTCGGGCCCCGCG
Organism: Actinopolymorpha sp. B17G11; assembly: GCF_040196095.1. Classification (NCBI taxonomy): domain Bacteria; kingdom Bacillati; phylum Actinomycetota; class Actinomycetes; order Propionibacteriales; family Actinopolymorphaceae; genus Actinopolymorpha; species Actinopolymorpha sp. B17G11. The sequence goes on along the minus strand of NZ_JBEFTW010000011.1, from coordinate 132,734 downwards.
GACGCGCCAAGCTTCACGGCGGTGCGTGCGTACGTCGAACGGACGTTCGGCATCTGGACCTGCGCGGGCGGGTTCGGCGCCCTTGTCGACGCCCTGGGCCAGCGGCTCGACGAACGTGCCGTGACCGTACGCCTCGAGGCCGAGGCGGTGGCGATCCGAGGCGACGGTGCCGTCAGTGGTGTGGAGCTGCGTGGCGGGGAGCGCCTGGCGGCTGATGTCGTCGTGTCCGGCGTCGACGTACGCACCGTTGCCAAAAGCCTCCTGGCCCGGCCGCCGCGGGCCATGCGCCGCTCTGCCCGGACGCTGCGGGACCCGTTGCCTCCCCCACTCGTCCACGTCGGTCTGGCCGACGCAGCGGACGACCTCCTGCACGAGACCGTCTTCCACGGAGACGACGCCCGTGAGTCACCGACGGTGGTGGTGCGCGCACCCGACGACCCGAGCCTCGCCCCGGCGGGCCATCGCGCCGTGAGCATCATCGTGCACCGCAACGGGGGAACCGGGACCACCGCGGATCCGCTGGAGCTCCTGGCCCGGCGCGGGTGGGACATCCGCGACCGGGTCGTCGCCCGCGTCGACGGCGACGCGACGAGCTACGGACCGGCGTGGCGGGGGGCCGTCCGGGGCCTCGGCGTCGCCCGCAACCACACGGCTGTGCGCGGGCTGTTCATGGTCGGCGCCACGGCGCATCCGGGTCCTGGTGTGCCCGAGGTGTTGTTGGGAGCCGCGGCGGTCGCCACGGAGATCGGCCGCGCGTGAGGCGCCGCGCGAACGCGCCGGACCGTCAGTGGCGAACGCCGGCCTGAGCGACGTTCGAGTAGATCTCCCGGGTGGCGGTCGACCGGTTGAGCGTGTAGAAGTGCAGGCCCGGGGCGCCGCCGGCGAGCAGCTTCAGGCACAGGTCGGTGGCGACCTCCACGCCGATCGCGCGTACGGCGGCCGGGTCGTCCTCCACCGCCAGCAACCGGTCGGCGAGCCAGCCGGGGAACTCCGCGCCCGACAGTGTCGCGAACCGCTGGATCTGGCGCACGTTCGTCACGGGCATGATTCCCGGAATGATCGGGATGTCGCAGCCGTACCGGCTCGCCCGGTCCACCAGGGCGAGGTAGTCGTCGGCGTTGAAGAAGAACTGGGTGACCGCGAAGTCGGCGCCAGCCGCCGCCTTGCGGGCAAGGAACTCGGCGTCGGCGTCGAGGCTGACCGCTTCCGGGTGGCCCTCGGGAAACGCCGCGACACCCACACAGAACTCGCCCAGCTGGCAGAGCAGCTCGACCAGTTCGTCGGCGTGGTCGAGGCCCTCAGGGTGTGGTGTCCACGGCTGGCCGGCTCCGCCTTCGGGATCCCCCCGCAGAGCCAGCACGTTGCCGATGCCCGCATCGGCGTACGCGCCGATCACCGACCGCAGCTCGGCCCGGGAATGTCCGACACACGTGAGATGGGCGACGGGGGTGAGAGTCGTCTCGGCGGCGATCTGCCCGGTGATCCGCACGGTGCGGTCCCGGGTGGAGCCGCCGGCACCGTAGGTCACCGAGACGAACGTCGGCGCGAGCGTCTCCAGCTCACGCAACGCCCGCCACAGTTGTTGTTCACCCTGATCGTTCTTCGGTGGAAAGAACTCGAACGAATACGAACGGTCACCGCGAGCGAGCAGGTCGCGGATCGTGGTGGTGGCAGGTCTCGTCGAGTGCAGTCCTAGAGCCATGCGCCCAGGTTACTGGCCGGCGGGTCCGTGCCGTCTAGGCTGGCGGACGTGCCGAACACGACGCACGTGCCCTGGCCGCCGCCCGCACCGGCCGGCGCAGAGGCAGCTGCCGCGGGCGAAACAGCGCCCGGGCACTGGCGGGCCGATGCCGGCCACGTTCTCGATCTTCCGGGCCTGCGGCAGCGGGTCGACGCCGCCCTCGACCGGTTCCTAGACGAGCGGGCCGCCGAGCTGCGGGCGATCGACCCCGAGCTCGACGTCCAACTGGACGTGGTCCGTTCGTTCGTCGCGGGCGGCAAGCGACTGCGGCCGGCGTTCTGCTCCTGGGGCTGGCGTGGTGCCGGCGGCGAGGCGGACGATCCGCGGATCGTGACCGCCTCGGCCGCGCTCGAACTCCTCCAGACCGCGGCGATCGTGCATGACGACGTGATGGACGCCTCCGACACCCGGCGCGGAAGGCCGTCGGTGCACAGGCAGTTCGCGAGCCTGCACGCGACCAGGCGCTGGGACGGTCCGGCGGAGCCGTTCGGTATCGGTGCCGCCCTGCTCCTGGGCGACCTGTGCCTGTGCTGGTCAGACGAGATGCTGCGCGGCTGCGGCCTGCCCAACGACCGGCTGCTGGCGGCCTTCAGGTACTTCGACCTGATGCGTACGGAAGTGATGGCCGGTCAGTATCTCGACCTGGTGAACCAGGCGGCGGGAACGTCGTCAGTTCCGGCGGCGATGCGGGTGGTGAGGTACAAGAGCGCGAAGTACACCGTCGAACGGCCGCTCCATCTCGGCGGGGTCCTCGCCGGTGCGTCGCCCCAGTTGCTGGCCGCGTACTCGGCGTACGGCATTCCGCTCGGTGAGGCGTTCCAACTCCGAGACGACGTACTCGGCATCTTCGGCGATCCCCAGGTGACCGGTAAGCCCGCGGGCGACGACCTGCGGGAAGGCAAGCGCACGGTCCTCGTCGCCAAGACGCTCGAGGCCGCGACACCGGCACAGGCCGAGCGGTTCCGCACGTGCTTCGGCGACCGGGACCTCGACTCCGGTGGGGTGGCCGAGCTGCGGGATGTGATCGTGGCCACCGGTGCGCTCGCCACGGTGGAGCGGCTCATCGCCGAGCTCACCGACGCCGCGTCGACCGCGCTCGCGAAGGCCCCGGTCGCGACCGAGGACGCGCGCTCGGCCCTCGGTGAGCTCGCCCGGCTGGCGACGCAGCGCTCCGGCTAGCACCGCCCGGTGCGTCCTCAGGGCTAGGGGGTTTCCCCTGGATCTTGGCCGGGCTCGCGACGTCCCGCATCCCGCCTGGCTGCGTTCTCGTCGTCGCCAAGAGGACACCGCTCTTGACTCCTCCTCGGCCTTGCCAGCCGGGCGCGGATACGCCGCTCGCTATCCGACCCTGATCCACGGGACACCCCCTAGTCGAACGTGGGGACGTCGAGTTCGGGTCCCGTGCCGGCGAGCAGGACGGCGAAGGGGCCCCACTGCTTCTCCCTGGCGCGATCGGAGAACACGTCGAGCGCCATGCGGGCGGTCTGCGGGTTGAGCTCGGCGAGACCCGCCCATCCCTCCCACAGCACAAGGATCCCCGCGTCGTCGCGCACCTCGCTCAGGCAGTCGGCGAACGCGTCGAAGTTGCGCCCGAAGTACGTCGGGAACCCGAACGTCGCGGCAACGGTGTCGAGGAGTCCCGCCTTGTCGACCACGGTAGTCGTGTCGAACTCGACGAAGCGCCAGCCAGCCTGCTCGGCGGCCGCTTTCACCTTCGCCTCGCTCGGTGCGGACCGCCACTGGTAGACGCCGGGGGCTTGTTCCCCAGCGAGCAACTTGTCCAGCTCAGGCATCGCCCACTCCTTCCGGGCAGCTCCCCCGCGCCCGTTCCCCGGCTCCGCGTCCACGCAGGCCGGTGTGAAAAGTTCCGTGTCGAAACGGCCGGTGAGCTGACGGCGCCAGTGAAGTGACGGCGCCAGTGCCGGCGTGTGGTCAGAAGCCGAGCGCCTGGGCCTGCCGGCGTACCTGCCGACCGCGGTTGTCAGCCAGCGCCGCGATCGGTGTGCCATCGAGGCCGTCATCGGGCGTGTGGAGCCATCGGACGGCTTCCACCTCGTCATAGCCGGCGTCATGGAGGACCGTGAGTGTCCCCGCCAGGCCCTTAACCACCCGGTCACCGGCCAGGAAGTCGGCCGGGACGTGGAGCACTCCCCGCTCCCCGTGCGGCAGGGCGATCAGCTCCCTGTCGCGCAGGAGCTGGCGTACGCGGTTGACGCCCACACCGAGCCGCTCGGCCACCTCGGGGAGGTTCAGCCAGGCGGGGACGAGGTGGTCGAGGTCGTTGGTGGCGGCACTCGTGGTCGACTCGTTCCTGCTCACCCTGCCAAGCCTGCCACCGTTGCCTGGACGCTAACCGCCGGGTCTGTGAGGAGTTCGGCATCTACCCGGACGCCCCTGTCGGCGAGGCGCCGCCCCTGCACCAGGTCACGGGGCCGGCCGACGGCGATCAGCGCGGTGAGGCGGTCGTCTCCGGTGAGCCAGAACGCCGACCAGGACGGGTCGCGGTCGGGGTCCCCGCGCCACACGATCCGATCGCTCGCCGCGGGATGTCCGGCGTACTGGACAAAGCGGCCGAACTGCTCGCTCCAGACGTACGGCACCGGGTCATAGGTCTCGTCCCGGCCCAGGAGGGTGGCGGCGGCAACGGCCGGTGCCCGCAGCGCGTCGTCCCAGTGTTCGCCGCGGATCCGAGTGGCGTAGCGGGGCGACCAGCGGGCTGTCACGTCGCCAGCCGCCACGACTGCGGGCCAGCTGGTGAGAAGGTCCGGTCCCACGGCGACGCCGTGGTCTAGCGCGAGTCCGGAGCCCTCGAGCCAGGAGGTTGCCGGACGGACACCCACACCGACGACGACGAGGGAGGCGGAGAGCCGGCGTCCGTCGGCGAGGTCCACGCCGTCAGGACGTACGGCCGCCACGCGCTGGCCGCAGAGCAACTCGACGCCGGCGGCGGCGTACCACGGCGCGAAGTGCCGTCCGACCTCGGCGGGCAGCGCGTGCGTGACCGGGGTCGCGGCCTGCTCGAGCACGGTGACTCGGCAGCCGTGCCGAGCGGCGGCCGTCGCCACCTCGGCACCGATCCATCCCGCGCCGACGACGATCACCCGCTCACCGGCCTGCAGTCGGGACCGCAGCGCGACGGCGTCGTCGCGGGTACGGAGGTAGATCGCGCCGTCGCCGGGGAGCCGGACCGGTTCGGCTCCGGTCGCGATGACGAGTCCGTCGTAGGCAAGGGTCCCAGCGTCGGTGTCGAGCTCTCCTTCGCGCAGGTCGGTCGCTGTCGTGTCGAGGCGGACGTCGACCTTCAACGCGGCCGCGTCGAACGGCAGCGTCGGGTCGTCGGCGTCGCCGAGCAGGACGGCCTTGGACAGGGGCGGCCGGTTGTACGGCGGATGTGGCTCGGCTCCGACCAGGACCAGCTCACCCGAGTACCCCTGGCCGCGCAGGGCAATGACGGCCTGCAGGCCCGCGAGTCCCGCACCGGCGACAACGACACGTTCCATCGTTCGCAGCCTATGGTGGCCTCCCATGACAACCGATCACGCGGTGTCCGGCTCGGGCGGTGCCACCGTCTCCACCACTCCTTCGCACGATGTCCTCATCGGCGAGGCGTACGCCGATGACTCCAGGCTGGCTGCCCGGGTCTCGATCTACGACTGGCAGCGGCCGCGCCTCGATCTGGTGGGGCTCGCCCTTGCGCGGCTGGGCGACGTCGGCGGTCCGGTGCTGGACGTCGGTTGGGGCACTGGTGCCTACACCTCGCGCCTCCGGGCGACCAGGCCGGACCTCCGTGTGGTTCCGGTCGACCTGTCTGTGGGCATGCGGCCGGACGTCGTCGGCGAGGTCGACCGGCTGCCGTTCAGCGACGGCAGCGCGGGCGGGGCCCTGGCGATGCACATGCTGTACTACGCGACGGATCCGCGTGCCGCGCTGGCTGAGTTGCGCCGCGTGCTCCGGCCGGGTGGCCGGCTTGTCGCGAGTACGAACGCCCACGACGACAAGGCCGAGATGGGTGGGCTGTGGCAGGCGAGCCTGCGTGATCTGGGCATCGTCGACCCGCCGGCCTACTCCTTCGACGACCGCCGGTTCTCCCTCGACGTCGGCATCGAGCTCGTCCGCCAGGTGTTCGGGACGTGCGAGGTGCAGGAGCGCCGCTACCGACTCGTCGTCCCCGAGGTCGCTCCGGTGCTCGCCTACGTCGACAGCACGCGTGACCTCGCCCGTCACCTGCCGCCGTCGGTGTCGTGGGAGGACTACCGTGGAGCCGCCGAGTGCCGGATCCGCGCCGAGATCGAGCGCACCGGAGCGTTCCACGTGACCGGGCACATGGGAATCCTGGCCGCCACCGCGTGACTCACCATCCGCCCCGGCCGGAGCACGGAGAGTGACACCGCTCGACGACGAGCGGCGCGGCCTGCTGGGCGGGTTGGCACGGTGTCCCTACACTCGTGACGTCCGAACCGATTTGTCAGCGAGGCCCTCGCGTGGACGTAAGCGTCAGTGACCCCATGGTCGGTCGCCTGCTCGACGGCAGGTACCGGGTGGGGCGCCGCATCGCGCGCGGCGGCATGGCGATGGTCTACGAAGCCGTCGACACCCGGCTGCACCGCACGGTCGCGCTCAAGATGCTCCACGCCGGCCTGGCCGACGACGCCGACTTCGTCCGCCGCTTCCACCGCGAAGCGCGTTCTGCGGCCCGGCTGTCCCACCCCCACGTCGTGGCGATGTTCGACCAGGGCGAGGACGACGGCACGCCCTACCTCACGATGGAGTACGTACCCGGCCGGACGTTGCGCCACGAGCTGTCCAGCAGGGGTCGCCTTGATCCTCGGGAAGCGCTGACGTTCCTCGACCTGATCCTGCAGGCGCTCGCGACGGCACACGAGGCGGATTTGATCCATCGGGACGTGAAGCCGGAGAACGTCCTGCTCGGCGACGACGGTTCGGTCAAGGTCGCCGACTTCGGCCTGGCGCGCGCGGTCTCGCAGGCGACGAGCACGGCGACGCAGGGGCTGCTCATCGGCACCGTCTCCTACCTCGCGCCCGAGCAGCTCACCCACGGCGCGGCAACCGCGCGTGGCGACGTCTACGCGGCCGGCATCATGCTCTACGAGATGCTCGTGGGGGCCAAGCCGCACGACGGCGACTCGCCCATCCAGGTGGCGTACAAACACGTCAACGATGACGTCCCACCGCCGTCGCAGGCCGTGCCCGGGATTCCGGCGTACGTCGACGGTCTGGTCCTGCGCGCGACCGCGCGCGACCCCAATCAGCGTCCCGCCGACGCGCGGGCGTTCCTGCAGTTGGTCCGGCGGGCGCGCAGCGCGCTCGGGCAGGGGGTCGACGACGCGCAGCTCACCCAGGATCTCGGGATGGCCCAACGGCAGGGCCAGCCGTCGCAACCGCCGCGGGCCGAGCACACGTTGGTGGCGCCCATGGAGCCGATGCCGGCCGGGGCGCATCGTCAGGGGGGGCGGCTTGGTCCGTTCACCCCGAGTGGTGCCCCAGGCGTCGTCGGCGTCCGGCAACCTTCCTACGACGACGAGGACTACGAGGGTCGGCCACCGCCGCCCTGGTGGCGACGCCTCTGGGTCATCGGCGCGTTCGTCCTGGCTCTGTTCGTCGTGGCCGGCAGCGTCTGCTGGCTGGCCGCGGTGGGTCCGTTCACCCGCGTACCCGAGGTGATCGGCACGAGCAGGGCCGCCCTCCCGCAGCTAGGTGAGCGCTCCGGCGTGGTGTTCGTACCTAGGCTCGTCTTCCACGAGCAGGTACCCAAGGATCGCGTCATCCGTTCCATCCCCACCCGTGGCGAACGCATGTTCCGTGGCGGCACTGTCGAGGTCTGGGTATCCCGCGGACCGGAGCGTCATCTCGTTCCCAACGTCATCGGCATGACCGAACGTCGGGCCCGGAGGGTCGTCACGGGCGCCAACCTCGCAGTCGCTCCGATCCAGCAGGAGTACAACTCCGACGTCGAGGCCGGCCGGGTCATCCGTACCTCGCCCACCCCGGACACGCCACTTCGCCGCGACGCGCCGGTGACGCTGGTGGTCAGCAGGGGCCCGGAGCCGTTGTCCATTCCGTCCGTCGTCGGGCTCGAGATCACCCAGGCCACGACCACGTTGGAAGGGCTCGGGCTGACAGTGGCGAGATCCGACGCATTCTCCGACACTGTGCCACCGAACGCGGTCATCAGCCAGGACCCGCAGCCGGGTCAGGGCCATCGCGGCGACACGGTGAATCTCGTCGTGTCCAAGGGCCCGGAGTTCATCCCCGTGCCAGACGTCGTACGCATGGGCGAGGAGGAGGCGACGAAGGCCTTGACCGATGCGGGCTTCGAGGTCGAGGTACGCCAGTCCTCGCTCTACCTCGGCATGAACGTCATCGCGAGCCAGAACCCGCCGGCCGGACAGCCGACGCGGGTGGGGTCCACGATCATCCTCGAGAAGGTGTGAGCCTGCCTCCACGCCCCATCGGTTCTCACGTACCGGTCTCGGGCGGACTCGTGAAGGGCGCGTTCCGGGTGGCCAGCGGGATCGGCGCCTCGGCGCTCCAGGTCTTCGTCGGCAACCCGCGCGGGTGGGCCCTCGCACACGGCGACCCGGCGCAGGACCATGCGTTCCGGGACCAGTGCGCGGGGGCAGGGTTTCCGGCGTACGTCCACACGCCGTACCTCGTCAACCTCGGCTCGCCCACGGCCACGACCGTGCGGCGGTCGCTGGACTCGATCGCCCACAACCTCGCCCGCGGGCACCGTATCGGCGCGCGGGGCGTCGTCGTCCACACCGGTTCATGCGTCGCGCAGGGCGGCTTCGACCAGGCGATGCGGCAGGTGCGGGAGGGGCTGCTGCCGCTGCTGGACAAGCTCCCGGACGACGGGCCCACGCTGCTGTTGGAACCGACCGCCGGACAGGGACAGTCGTTGTGCGCCGGCGTCGACCAGTTGCCCGCCTATCTGGACGCTCTCGAACGCCATCCGAGGCTCGGCATCTGTCTCGACACCTGTCATGTCTTCGCCGCGGGCGCACCGCTCGACCGGCGGCGAGGCATGACGCGCACGCTCGACACGCTGGTGGAGACGATCGCACCGGTACGCCTGGAGCTGGTGCACGCGAACGACTCCAAGGACCCGTGCGGCAGCTTCCGTGACCGGCACGAACGGATCGGTCAGGGCCACATCGGCAAGGCGGCGTTCGGTGAGTTGCTCCGCCATCCCGCCGTTCAGGGCGTTCCGCTCATCGTGGAGACGCCGGGCGGCAAGGACGCCTGGGCCGAGGACATCGCGCTGCTCCGCAGGCTCGCCGCACGGAAACGCCGGTCCCGATGACCGGGCCACCCCCTGACCTGCGTACGCCTCACACGGCCGGAGAGACGTCGGCACCCGAACGGCTGGACCGCGGGTCCCTGCTCGCCGTCCTCGGCCTGCTGGCGGTGACTGCGACCTGGGGATCGACGTTCTTCCTCATCAAGGACCTCGTCGTGCGGGTGCCGGTGCCGGACTTCCTCGCGGTGCGGTTCGCCGTCGCAGCCGCCGTCCTCGGGCTCCTCGCGGCCAAGAGCGTCCGCCGCCTCTCCCCACCCACCCGCCGCCGCGGCATCGCCCTGGGCGCCGTCTACGGCTTCGCCCAGATCCTGCAGACCGAAGGGCTCGCGCACACGTCGGCGTCGGTGAGCGGCTTCGTCACCGGGATGTACGTCGTCATGACACCGCTGCTCGCCGGCGTGCTGCTGCGGCAGCGGATCGGCCGGGCCGCCTGGCTGGCGGTGTGTCTCGCCACTATCGGGCTCGCGGTCCTGGCGCTGCGCGGTTTCGCGTTCGGCTACGGTGAGACGCTCACGCTCCTGTCCGCCGCGTTGTACGCCCTGCACATCGTCGGTGTCGGCGCCTGGACGAGCAGACGAGACGCGCTCGGGCTCTCGGTCGTCCAGCTGGCGGTCATTGCGGTGGTGTGCGGTGTCGCTGCGCTGCCGGGCGGCATCGCGGTGCCTGACCGGACCGGCGACTGGGCGTCGTTGCTCTACATGGCACTCGTCGCCGGGGCGTTCGCGTTGGTGACCCAGACCTGGGCGCAGGCGCACCTCACCGCGACGCGGGCCGCCGTCATCATGTGCATGGAGCCGGTCTGGGCCGCCGGTTTCGCCGTCGCGATCGGCGGAGAGCTCGCGACTGTGCGGATGGTGGCCGGCGGCGGACTCATCCTCGCCGCGATGTACACCGCCGAGTTGGCGCCGGCACGCTCGCCGCGAGCGCGGTCGACCACCACGCCTTGCTGACGTTGTAAGGACGTCCACCTTCGGCTACGACAATGGCTTGAAAACTTTCGGTCCGGCGGCCATTCTCAACGCTGAGTCCCACCTGGGAACGTGCCCACAAGGTTCGCGCAGGCAGCGTCCCGTGTCCGACGAGGATCCGGCGAAACGCGCCGTCACGAGCACGCTCGAAAGGTACGACGTTGACTGCCACGACCGATGTTGCGACGAGTCCGAACCGCCCGACCACCGGGACGCCGATCCGGACCGCATGGAGTCCGCGGGAGAAGTCCAACCTCCGCAAGGCCCTGCTGTTCATCAGCCCGTGGATCGTCGGTGTCCTCGCCTTCGTGCTGTATCCGATCGTCTACTCGTTCGCCCTCAGCCTGACGAAGTACTCCGGGATGCAGGCACCCGAGTGGTTCGGCGTCGGTAACTACGTGCGACTGGTCCAGGATCCGCTGGTCTGGACCTCGATCTACAACACGCTCTTCTACTCCGGCTGGGCGGTGCCGATCGGTCTGGTCGTCGCCCTGCTGCTCGCCCTGGCGATGAACCGGCCGGTGCGGGAGGTGGCGTTCTACCGCACCGCGTTGTACATACCATCGCTCGCACCGATCTTCGCGCTGTCGTTCATCTTCATCGTGCTGGTGAATCCGGGCACGGGCATCGTCAACCAGTTCTTCGGGCTGTTCGGCGCACCGCCGACGGACTATCTCGCCGATCCGACGACCGCGAAGATCGTCATCGTCGCCACCGCACAACTGGGTGCGGGAAACGCGGCGCTCATCTTCCTCGCCGGGCTCAACAACATCCCGCAGACGTTGTACGAAGCCGCGCGGATCGATGGAGCCAACGCCTTCCAGTCGTTCTTCCGGATCACGATTCCGCTTCTCACACCGGCGATCCTGTTCAACCTCATCACGGGAATCAGTGGCGGCCTGCAGGTCTTCACCCAGGCGTACATCATGACGCGAGGTGGCCCCAGCAACGGCACGTTGTTCTACATGTACTACCTCTACAAGAACGCCTTCAGCTATGCCGAGTTGGGCTATGCATGTGCGCTCGCTCTCATCCTGTTCCTTGCCGGGGTGGTGCTCGCCGTGGCGGTCTACCAGGTGTCGAGGCGCTTCGTGAACTACGAGGTCGCCACCTGACGTCATTCAGGCAGCCCTGTTCGGCACCTCGTCGCGCGCCCGAGAGAAGAGGACTTCAGCATGGCACTCCAGACCGACACCGGCATCGAGTCCCCACGTCACGACAGTGGTCCGGTGCTGTCCGCGCGTTCGCGTGCGGTGCGCAGAGCCTGGGACAAAGTGGGCAACCGCATCTTCCTGGTGGCGATGGCGGCCCTGTTCCTGCTGCCGTTGTACTGGATGATCGCAACGGCACTGAAGTCGAACGAAGAACTCGCGACGACACCGCCGACGATCGTGCCGGACAGCTGGAAGTGGAGCAACTTCGTCGAGGCGTTCCAGACGATCCCGTTCGCGACGTACTTTTCCAACTCGGTCATCATCACCGTGCTCGGGGTGATCGGCTCGGTGGTCTCGAACCTCATCGTGGCGTACGGCTTCGCGTGTATCGACTGGCGCGGGCGCGACAAGGTGTTCTACATCGTCCTTGCGACGCTGTTCATCCCGTTCCCGATCGCGATCATCCCGACGTTCGATCTCTTCGCCTGGTTGGGGTGGATCAACACGTTCCTGCCGCTCGTCGTCCCGCACTTCCTCGCGAGTGCGTTCTTCGTCTTCCTGCTGCGGCAGTTCCTGCTCCAGGTACCGCGGGAACACCTCGACGCCGCACGCGTCGACGGCGCGAACGAATGGCAGATCCTGTGGCGCGTGGTGTTCCCGATGGCGCGACCGGCGGTCGCCGCCGTCGCGATCTTCGCCACTGTCGACTCCTGGAACGACTTCATGGGACCGCTGCTGTATCTGCAGGACGAGGCGAAGCAGACCCTCGCCATCGGACTCGAGGCGTTCAGGAGTACGCACGATGTGCAGTTCAACCTGCTGATGGCGGCATCGGTGATGATCGTGGCGCCGCTCGTCATCTTGTTCTTCGCGTTCCAGAAATACTTCATCCGCGGTATCACGCTCGGCAGTTTCAAATAGGAGAGGACACCCTCGAAAGATGAGAACTCCCCGTATCCGTCCTCGCCGACTCGTGCTCGCCGCGCTCGCGCTGGTCATGGTCGCGGCGACCGGCGCCGCCTGTTCGAACGACCGCGGCGACAACGAGCTTCTGGTCTGGACCTCGCTCGGTGGCGAGATCGACATGAAGCCGCAACAGGAGATCATCGCCGAGTTCGAGAAACAGAATCCCGGCGTGCACGTGCAGATCGTGCCGAAGGCAGGTCGGTTCACCGGTGACAACACCGCCCTCATCGCGGCCGTCCGCGCGAACGAACCACCTAACGTCTTCATCACCGACCGGTTCACTGTCGCGAACCAGGCGTCGACCGGTCTGCTCGCCAACCTCACGCCGTTCGTCGAGGCCGACGGAGAGAACCTCCCGGACAACTACCTTCCGTTCGCGATCGACGAGGCTTCCTACAACGGCGACCTCTATGCCTTGCCCTTCGACACCGACGCGCGCGGCCTTTACTACAACAAGGAGACTCTCCGCGAGGCCGGCGTAGATCCCGAGGTGCTGGACCCTTCGAACGGCCCGCCCACGATCGATGAGGTCCTCGAGATCGCGGAGCAGGTCAACGAGACCGACGAGAAGGGCAACTACACCCGGATGGGCATGATCCCGTGGGACGGTCAGGCGTTCCACGCGACGTGGGGGCTCATCAACAATGCCAAGTGGTACGACAACGACTCCTGCGAGATCACCGTGCAGTCGCCAGGTTGGGAGAAGACGTTCGGGTTGTTCCAGGCCTGGGCGGAGAAGTTCGACTACCAGAAGGTGTCGGCGTACCTCGCGACCTACCGCCCGCCGAACGCCGACCCGACCACGTCGCCGTTCTACACCGGCCGGCTGGCGATGGCGATCGACGGTAACTGGAGCCTGGCCAGCATCAAGCAGTACGCACCCGACCTCGACTACGGGGTGACGTACATGCCGGTACCAGAAGAGGGTGACGAGCCGATGACCTGGGCCGGCGGCTTTGCCCTCGTCATGCCCAAGAACGTGCAGAACCCCGACCTCACGTGGAAGTTCATGAAGTTCTACGCCGGGGAGGACGGTCAGCGGATCTATGCCAAGGGCGCCAGCAAGATCCCGACCTGGAAGTCGCTCATCGATGACAAGAGTGTCACCGGCGAACAGGGAATCTTCCCGAGCATGATGCCGTACGCGACCAACCGGCCGGCGTTGCCCGTGGGTGCCCAGATCTCCGACGCGATGAGCGCCGCACAGTCCAGTGTGCTGCTCGGCGAGGTCACACCGGAGGAAGCGCTTCAGCAGGTCCAGGATCGGGTGGGCCCGCAGATGAAGCAGTTCTGCCCGTTCACCTTGAGCTGACGAGCCGCTGGGAAGCCCGGACATCAGGCCCTGCTGCACGCTCCGTCCCAGCATCTGAGAGCATGGGTTTTCGTGCAGGGTCGGCGCGGTGACACAGACGGCACGACGAGCACCGTGACGGAGATCGACGTCCGTCGCGGGGTTCCGGCGGGCCATCGCGTCGCCAGTGAGTGGCGGGTCTCCCACTACGGGCCGGTTCCCCGGCGTACCGACCCTGGCGGCTGGGACCTCCGGATCAGCGGTGCCACGGCCTCGGGCCACGACCACCTGCTCGGTCTGGCCGCTCTCGAGGCCCTTCCGCGGGTCCGGGTACACGCCGATCTGCACTGCGTCAGCGGTCACACCGTGCTCGACCTGTGCTGGTCGGGCGTACCCACCGCGGCGCTCTTCGACCTGATTCCGCCACGCGAGGACGTACGTTACGTGATGGCCTGGGCGCAGTTCGGTTACTCCGCCAACCTGACGCGGGCCGACTTCGCCGCCGAGGGGTCGTTGCTCGCCACCCACGTCGCCGACCGTCCGCTCGAGCCCGAACGCGGTGGCCCGCTCCGGCTCGTCGTCCCGCACCTGTACTCGTGGAAGGGCCCGAAGTGGCTCCGTCAGATCGAGTACCTCACCCAGGACAGGCGCGGGTTCTGGGAGGAACGCGGCTACCACAACTCCGGCGACCCGTGGACTGGGCGGCGCTACTCCCATCAGGAGGAGACCGGCGAGGGCCCTCCCCTCTGACCGGCGCCAGTCCCTCCGGCCGGCGTCAGTCGTTGATTCGTCAAGCATTGTTAGGGGTTCACCACTGCGCGCCTGTCCAACGTGGCAAGGGACACGTGGCCTGATTGTGACCATCAGGCGCGTCCGGATCCCGGACGACCATGCCAGTAGGTGAGAGCGCACGGATACGCTCCACTCCTCGAGCGGCACGCAGGTCCGCCGCTAGTGGTATGGGAGGCCCACCTGTCATGGTGGTCGTCATGGCGCCGGGCGCACCGGAGGAACAGGTCGATGCGGTCGTCGCACGGATCGAGTCCACGGGCAGCCAGGCATTCGTCAGTCGAGGGGTGCTGCGCACCATCATCGGCGTGGTGGGCGACGCCGCGGACTGCTACGAACTCAACCTGCCGGTGATGCCGGGAGTCTCGACGGTGCTGCGGGTGTCAGCGCCCTACAAGCTCGTCAGCGCCCAGGCGCACACGGGACGTTCTGTCGTGCAGATCGGTCCGCCCGGACACCAGGTCTCGATCGGGCCGGGCACGTTCACGCTGATCGCCGGGCCACCGGCCATCGAGAGCCCGGAGCAGGCCCTGGGAGCCGCCCGGCTGGCGGCAGCCGCCGGCGCGACAGTCCTTCGTGGGGGCGTGCACAACGCACGAACGCTGCCGCCGGGCTTCCCGAGCCAGGGCGAGGCGGGGCTGAAGGTGCTCGCCAACGTCCGCGACACGACCGGTCTGCTGATCGCGGTCGAGGTCGTCGACCCCGGTGACGTCGATCTCGTCTCGTCCTACGCCGATCTGCTCCAGGTCGGCGCCGCCCACATGCAGAACCTCCCGCTCCTCGACAGCGTGGGTCGATCCGGCCGGCCGGTCCTGCTCACCCGCGGCCGGCAGGCCACGGTCGACGAGTGGCTGATGGCGGCGGAGTTCGTCGCCCAGCGCGGCAACCTCGCCATCGTGCTCTGCGAGGGCGGGATCCGTACGTTCGAGACCGCGACCACCGCCACTCTCGATCTCGGGGCGATTCCGCTCGCCCAGCAACTCTCCCACCTGCCGGTGATTGTCGACCCGTCCCGCGCCTGCGGCCGGCGCGACCTGGTGGTGCCGCTCGCCCGGGCGGCCATCGCGGTCGGCACCGACGGGCTTCTGGTCGATGTTCATCCCGACCCGGAGAACGCTCTCGTCGACGGGCGCCAGTCCTTGGCCGGAGCCGAGCTGCGTGAGCTCGCCTCCGCCGTACGTCAGTTCCCCCGGATGCTCAACCGGTCCCCCACGGCCGCGGGCTAGGTGGCTGGCGCGTCCCGACGCACGGGCTCGCTCGTGGAGACCTGGGGCCCGGCGGCTACCGCGTCGATCTCCGCCAGCAGGCGCTCACGCAGCGGCTCCTCACACAGCGCGGCTCGAACGCCGGTGCGAGCGATCTGGACAAGGCAGGCCTGGGTCAGCCCGAAGACGGTGGCGGCTCGCACGTACTCGTCGTTCAGCTGCGCACCGAACATCCCCGGGTCGTCGGTCGAGAGGGTGACCGGCACACCGTGGTCGAGGAACCTCGGCAACGGATGGACCTCCCAGGACGCCACCGCCCTCGTCCGGACGTTGGATGTCGGGCACATCTCCACGGTGATCCGGCGTTCCCGCAGGTGGTCGAGCAGCCGCGGATCGGAGACCGCACCGATCCCGTGCCCGATCCTTGCCGCACCCAGGTCGTGGATCGCCGACCAGACGCTGGCCGGTCCCGTCGTCTCTCCCGCGTGCACGACGCTCGCGAGTCCAGCCTCGCGGGCGAGAGTGAAGTGCCGGCGGAACTGCGCCCGTCCGACGCCCACCTCCAGACCGCCGAGGCCCAGCGCGACCAGGCCGGCCGGGCGATGCCGCAGGGCGAACGCCACCGTCTCCCATCCGCTCCGCTGGCCCTCGCCTCCGGCGATGTCGAAGATCCAGTTGAGGCCGACACGGTGCTCCGCCGCCGCCAGTTCGCGGCCCTGGGTGAGCGCCTCGGCAAGCTCGTCCGGGGCGATCCCGGCCCGCAGGTGCGAGGTCGGCGTGACCGTGACCTCGGCATACCGGACGTTGTTGCGGGCCGCGTCGCGCGCGAGCCCGACGACCAGGGCGACGATGTCAGCGCTGGTGCGGACGAGGCCACTCACGACGCCGTAGACGGCCAGGAAGTGTGGGAAGTCGCGGAACTCGTAGTAGGCCGCGAGCGCGGCTCGTTCGGTGGGAACGCCGGCGTCCGGGTGGCGGCGCGCCAGCTCCAGCACCGTCTCGACGGATGCGGAACCCACCAGGTGCAGATGAAGCTCGACCTTGGGCAGGGAAGCGACAGCTGACATGACGTCCGACATGGGTGGGACCTCCGCTGGTCACTTACTCCGCGAGTATGCGGGCGAGCACGTCACCGGCCCGCTTGCACGCGTCCGCGTCGACGTCGAGGTGGGTGACGAGCCGGATCGTCGACGGGCCGAGCACGGACACCAGGACCCCTTCGGCGCGCGCCTGCAGAGCTACGTCTCCCGCGGCCAGTCCCAAACCCGCGATGTCGAGAACCACGATGTTGGTCTCGACATCGGCCAGGTCGACAAGGCCCCGGCGGGCGTCGGCGAGCGTTTCGGCGAGGGCCCGCGCATGGGCGTGATCTTCGGTGAGCCGCTCGACGTGGTGGTCGAGTGCGTACGATCCGGCGGCCGCCAGGACGCCGGCCTGCCGCCATCCCCCACCGAGCCGCTTGCGCCAGACCCGGGCCTCGGCTATCTGGTCCGTCGTACCGGCCACGAGCGAGCCGACCGGAGCACCCAGCCCCTTCGACAGGCACACTGAGACCACGTCGGCGAGAGCGGCGTACTCGCCGAGTGGTGTACCGGTCGCCACGCTCGCGTTCCACAACCGGGCACCGTCGAGATGGACGCCGACACCGGCCGACCGCGTGATGTCGCGCAGCTTGCGGAGGGGATCCAGCGGCTGGATGCTGCCGCCGCCGAAGTTGTGGGTGTTCTCGACCGACACTCCCGCGGTCGACACGAAGTACGGACCGGCTTTGGGCGCCAGCAGCGTCTGCACGGCACCGAGGTCGAGCAGGCCGCGTGGATGGGACCAGGTGCGGGTGGTGATGCCGAAGATCGCCGCGTGTGCCCCCAACTCGGCCCGGGCGATGTGGGCCCGTGACTCGCACAGAACCTCCTCGCCAGGTCGCACCAACGAACGGACTGCGAGCAGGTTGGCCATCGTCCCGGTGACCGTGAAGAGCGCGGCCTCCTTGCCGAGCAGGTCCGCGACCCGCTCCTCCAGGCCACGACAACCCGGATCCTCGGCATAGACGTCGTCGCCGACCTCCGCCCGCGCCATCGCTGTCCGCATGCCGGGGGTCGGTGTGGTGACCGTGTCGCTGCGGAGGTCGATCACGTCCTGGGAAGTCTGAGTGGCCACGACGGCACCGTAACCGATGCCGTCGTGGCCACCGCCCTGTCACCCCCAGGACAACCGTCATCCCTTCACGGCGCCGACGGAGAGACCCTCGACGAGGAACCGCTGTGCGTAGGCGTAGGCAAGCACCACCGGGACGCTGATCAGGATCGACGCCGCCGAGAGCTGACCCCACGGCACGATGTCGCCGACGATCATCTGCTGGAGACCGAGTGGAAGCGTCTTCAGGCTCTCGTCGGTGAGGAACACGAAGGCGAACAGGAACTCGTTCCACGCGTTCGTGAGTGTGAAGAGCCCGACCGCCAACAACGCCGGCTTGGCGAGCGGAAGGATGATCAGCCGGAACGCCTGCATCCTGGTCGCACCATCGGCCATCGCCGCCTCCTCCAGCTCGAACGGGATTCCCCGGAAGTAGCCCATGAGGAACCAACAGGCGAAGGGCAACGCGAACGTCGGATACGTCAGGAACAGCGCTCCGAGGTTGTCGATCAGGTGCAGGTTGCTGACGATCCCGTAGAGGGGGATGAACAGCAGGGCGCCCGGCATCACATAGGTCAGCAGGACCGACCCGGTGATCGTCGGTGCGCCACGGAACCTCAACCTGGCAAGGGCGTACGCCGCCAACGCCGCCACGCTCACCGCAACCACAGTGGTCACCAGGGCCACCACCAACGTGTTGCGGAACCATGTGCCGAACGGATTTTCCGCCAGCAGGTTGAAGAACTGGTCGCTGGTCCACGGCGTCGGCCAGAGCATGCTGACCCGGCTGGTCATCTGCAGGTCCGTCTTGAACGCCGTGATGATCATCCAGTAGATCGGCGCCAGAACGAAGAACAGCAGGCCCGCCAGCGCGATCCACAACGGAACTCGCCCGAGGCGGTTGCCGCTCAGTCCCTTGTTGCCGACCTGCGTCAGCACCTCCGATGCCTTGGCACATCCGATACCGAAGCCGATGAGGATCGCCACGCCGACAGCCGCCTTCACGAAGAGCTGTGGATCCAGCTTGACCAACAGAGCCGTGAAGGCCACCCCCACCGTCCAGAGGATAGGCCGACTGATCCGTGCGTAGAACCGCGCGACCATGCCATCGCCGTTGCCCGTGCCCGTACCGCCGCGCAGGTACCGTGCGAGGACGAAGATCAGCACCGCGGTGAACGGCAGCAGGATCACCGCCGCGGCCGAGCCGAGGCCGAGTTGGAGCTGCTGGATCGCTGTCTGGTAGGCGAAGATGGTGTACAACGCTGTCGAGCCGGCCGGGCCGCCCTGGGTGAGCAACCACACCGAGTCGAAGTTGTTGAACGTCCAGATCGTCGACAGCAACACCGTGACCAGCATGACGTACTTCAGGCCGGGCAGTGTGACATGGATGAACCTTCGCCACGCCGACGCGCCGTCGACCGCGGCCGCTTCGTACAGTTGGCTGTCGATCGCCTTCAGGCCGGCGAGGAAGTTGATGGTGAAGAAGGGAATCCCCTTCCAGGTGTTCACCATCACCACCGACGCCATCGCGAGGTCCGGGTCTGCGAGCCAGGTCGTCGGCCACTGCGGCAGCACATGAAGGTCGGCGAGCAACGGCCCCAGGTGAAGCTGGTTCAGCAGGTAGTTCAAGCTGCCGAACAGTGGGTCGAAGATCGACCGCCAACTCACCGCGGCCACCACCGTGGGGATCACCCACGGCAGGAGGACGAGCCCCGTGACCAGGGACCGCCCCTTCCTGAGGTTGTGCAGGAGAAGCGCCGCGATCAGCCCGGCGCTCACCTTGAAGACCTCGGAGTAGGCGGTGTAGACGATCGTGTTGGACACCGAACGACCGAAGAACGGGTCGCCGAACAACCTGACGTAGTTGTCGAACCCGACGAAAACGTTGTCGGCGCCATGGCGGGCCGTGAAGCTGAGCCTGATCGCGTCGAGGAACGGGATCGCGATCAGGCCCACCAACAGCAGCACCATCGGGCCGACGAACGGGTAACCCACCCGCCAGTCCGCACCGAGGAGCCGCCGAGTCCTGACGACCGCACCTGACTGTGGACGTGCAGGACGGACTTCACGGAGCGCACTGCTCACTGCTTGAACCCCAGCTGCTCGAACGCCTGGACCATCCGCTTGTGGGCGTTCTCCACGGCGGCCTCGACCTCGACACCCTTCTGGATGATCTCGCCCATCATGTCGGTGAGGATGTACGCCTGCCCGACGGCTCCTCGACCTGGACTCGCGTCCTGCGGGAAGTGGTAGCCCGTCGTGGTCTCGATCGGCAGCTCCTTCGTGGCCAACTCGTAAGTGGGCTTGAAGATCGGGTCCCCTTCGAGGTAGAAGGGGTCGGAGTTCCAGACCTTCTCGTATGCCGGGTAGACCAACGCACCGGCGTCCTTCGCCAACGGGAGCAGACCATCACCCGAGGCGAGGTACTTCGCCACGATCTTGGCGAGGTCGGGGTTCTTCGCGCCCTTGAAGATCACGAACGCCATGACTCCCGCCGTCGTAAGCGAGACGTCGGTCGCCGGTCCGGCGAACCCCGGGAAGGTCCACGTCACCGGGTGGACGGCGTTGCCGGTCGTCATGGCCTCGGCATAGATGCTGTAGGAGTTGAGCGTGAAACCGGTGACCCCGGCGAGATAGGCCTCGTTGTTGCCCGTGTCGGTCCAGCTCATGACACCGGGTGGCAGCATCGGCTTGTACTTGTCCGAGGTGTAGATCTCGGACAGGAAGCGGACGGCCTCGATGGTCTCCCGAGAGTTGAAGACGACCTTCCCGCCCTCGTCATCGCTGATTCCGCCACCGTAGGCGTTGATCAGCGATTCGACGAGTCCGTTGGCGTCACCGCCGCGGTTGACGGTGAGACCCCAGCCGTAGCGTTGCTGGTCGGGGTTGGAGATCTCGAGAGCCGCGTCGCGGGCGTCTTCAAAGGTCTTGATGTCCTCGTAGGCGATGCCCTTCTCCTCCAGCCAGTCCTTGCGCGCGAACACGCCGGAACCCATGGTGTAGAAGGGGATTCCCCACCACTTGCCGTCGATCACCAAGGCGTATTCAGCGGTACCGCCGGCGGGCCCGTGCTGTGCCACCAGCTCGTCCACGACGTCCGTCACGTCCTCGATGAGGTCGAGCTCCTGCATCTGCGAGACGAACCGCCCCGCGTCGACCGAAGCCATGTCCGCGACGTTGCCGGCTCTGACGGCAGCCTGCTGCTTGGCCACGAAGTTGCCCTCGTCGGCATTGAACGTGGCGTTCTTGACTGTCGTCTTCGTGTCCTTGGCGAAGGTCTGGAGGATGTTCTCCACTGCGGTGTTCGCCTTGTCGAAGTACTGCCGCGTCGACAACGTGCGGGTCGTCTGGCCTTCGAAGTCCTTGGCCTCGTCGAGCAGCTTCTTCGGCACCGACGCGTTCGATGCCTGCGGCGGAGCGTTTCTCGTCTTACTTGCCTCGGTCCGGCACGCCGCCACGCCGGGTACGGCAAGGGCCGCGCCCACCAATCCCGCTCGGGCGAGGAATCGACGGCGATCCAAGCTCGCTGGACGTTCCATGAGCACACCTCTCACGTACACCTTCAGGCGTCGAGGCCGTCCGACTCACTGGGTACGCACCAGCCGGGCTAACCGAGTGGCCGTCTGTTCAGTGAGGATGGAGCGGGCCAATCGACGAAACTTTCGAACTGTCGGGGGTGGATCCACACTGGGTGGCGTCACCATAGTGACCTCGGCGCGTAATTACCAGATCCTTTGGTAAAGCGGCCGCAACTCAGCAGGTCGAGGCCATACTTCGCGGCAACACACCTGAAGTCCGGAAGGTGTTCATGCGCTGGGCGCATGGACCTCCATAAGAGATCGACATGTTCGTCCGAGCGTGTGCACGGACCGAAGCCTGCGAAAGTTTCGTTCCGCAGTCGAGCTGGTTGCGACGCAAGGCTCGTCGACCCCGACATCGTGACCGATCTCGGAAGACCGAGGGGTCGTCCGTGGCCGCGTGAGATGCTGAAGCGTCGACGACCGACTACGGAGGTCCCTTCTTTTCATGCGCATCCAACCCACCCCTGACCACCTCATCGAGCTCACCCGTGAGTGGTCGGGCGAGCGTTTCGCCGACGGCCGACCGCGGGTTCCCGACGACGTGCTCGACCGGCTCCGACTCGCCACCACGGAAGAGGCGTGGGGCACCCTGCTGCGCGCGGGCTACGATCGCCAGTTCGCCGGTGGATGGCGCGAGACCCATCCCGGCACGATCCTCGTCGGCCGGGCGGTGACGTCACAGTTCCTTCCGCATCGGCCCGACTACGACGCGGCAACCGTCACGGCGGGGGCACGGGAGGGCCATCTCGCCCCCGACAAGCAGAACTCCTGGATCATCCAGACGCTGCAGCAGGGCGACGTGATGGTCACCGACATCTTCGGCAAGGTGAAGGAGGGCACGGTCGTCGGCGACAACCTGAGCACGGCGGTCGCCGCCCGCACCGGAGTCGGAGCGGTCATCCATGGTGGTATCCGCGACTACCAGGGAATCGTGGAGCTGAAGGACGTCAACTTCTTCTTCCGGGACGTCGATCCGACACCGATCCGGCACGTGACCCTCGCGGGAATCAACATCCCGGTCCGCATCGGGGAGGCGACCGTGCTGCCCGGCGACGTCGTCCTCGGTACGCCGAGCGGGCTGGTCTTCATTCCGCCGCACCTCGCCGAGAAGGTCGCCGAGTCCAGTGAGAACATCCGGACCCGCGACGTGTTCGGAAAGCTCCGCCTCGCCGAAGGCGTCTACACCAGCGCCGAGATCGACGTCGGCACCTGGCCGGACCACATCGAGGAGGACTTCCAGCAGTGGAAGAAGGAGCAGCAGCAGTGACCGAGGATCCCGAGCAGCTGCTGGACAATGTCACCACCCATTCCCGACCGAGTGACCTGCGCATCACCGATCTGCGGATCGCCACCCTGGTGGGGGTTCCGTTCCGTTCGACCATCATCCGGATCGACACCAACCAGGGGATCCCGGGTTTCGGCGAGGTACGCGACGGCGCGAGCAAGACCTTCGCCCTGCTGTTGAAGGCGAGACTGCTCGGCGAGAACCCCTGCAACATCGACAAGTTGTTCCGCAAGGTCAAGCAGTTCGGCCACCATGCACGTCAGGCCGGTGGCGTGTGCGGGGTCGAGATGGCGCTGATGGACCTTGCCGGCAAGGCGTACGGCGTCCCCGCGTACGCCCTCGCGGGCGGGAAGTTCCGCGACAGGGTGCTCTGTTACGCGGACACGCCACGCTCGCCGGACCCCACCGTGCTGGGCGAACGGCTCCTCGCCCGGCGCAAGCGTGGTTACCAGTTCCTCAAGTGTGACGTGGGAATCGACCTGCTCTGGGACGTGCCCGGCGCCCTCATCGCCCCACCGGGTGCACGCGAGTCAAGAGCGACGATGCATCCGTTCACCGGGATCCAGGTGACCGAGAAGGGTGCCGAACACCTCGCCGCGCACGTCTCCACCGTGCGCGACATCGTGGGCTACGACATCCCGCTGGCGGTCGACCACTTCGGCCACATCGGTGTCAACTCCTGCTTGCGGGTGGGCCATGCGCTCGAGCCGTTCACCCTAGCGTGGCTCGAGGACATGGTGCCGTGGCAGCTCACCGAGCAGTGGCGCGAACTCACCACCCAGCTGAACACGCCCACCTGTACCGGCGAGGACATTTACCTCGCCGAGAACTTCCGGCCGCTGCTCGAACGTGAGGCCATCCGGGTCGCGCACCCCGACCCGGCCACCTCCGGTGGCATCCTCGAGACCAAGAAGATCGGTGACCTCGCCGAGGAGCACGGCGTCGCGATGGCGCTGCACATGGCCGGCACGCCGATCGCCACCCTGGCGAGCGTGCACATCGCCGCGGCGACCAACAACTTCCTGGCGCTCGAACACCACGCGGCCGACATCCCGTTCTGGAGCGACCTCGTGACGGGGTTGCCCAACCCGCTCGTCGAGGACGACGGGCACATCGCGGTGCCCGACAAACCCGGCCTCGGATTCGACGACATTAACGAGGAGCTGTTCCGCGAGCACCTCGACCCCGCCGACACGACGTTCTTCGCCGACTCCTCGACCTGGGACGGCGAACTCCTCCGCGACCGGCTCTGGAGCTGAGCTCCGCCTCGTCATGCCACCGGGCGTGAGGTTCTCACGCCCGGTGCAGCATCTCCGCGACGAGGAACGCCAGCTCCAACGACTGCGCGCGGTTGAGGCGCGGGTCGCACACGGTTTCGTACCGGTGGACGAGATCGGCCTCCTCCAGCGCATGCCCGCCACCCACGCACTCGGTGACCTCGTCACCGGTGAGCTCGACGTGCAGGCCGCCCGGCACTGTGCCGAGTGACCTGTGGACCTCGAAGAAGCCCTCCACCTCGTCCATCACGTCGGAGAAGCGCCGGGTCTTGTAGCCGCTGGGCGTCTCGAAGGTGTTGCCGTGCATCGGGTCGCACACCCACGCGACGGTCGCCCCGCTGGCGGTGACCTTCTCCACCAACGGCGGCAGGGCGTCGCGGACCTTCCCCGCACCCATCCGGGTGATGAACGTCAGCCGGCCCGGCTCGCGATCAGGGTCGAGCGCGTCGATGAGCGCCAGGGCGTCCTCGGGTGTGCTCGTCGGGCCGAGCTTCACCCCGACCGGGTTGCGGATCCCCTTCGCGAACTCCACGTGCGCGCCGTCGACCTGGCGGGTGCGCTCGCCGATCCAGAGGAAGTGACCGGAGCAGTCGTACGGCGTTCCGGTGCGGGAGTCGATCCGGGTGAGCGCGTCCTCGTAGTCGAGCAGCAGCGCCTCGTGGCTCGCGTAGAAGTCGACCGAGTGGAACTCGGCCGGGTCTGCACCACAGGCGTGCATGAACGAGATGGCCCGGTCGATGTCGCGGGCCATGCGGTCGTAGCGCTCCCCCACCGGGCTGTCGCGTACGAAGTCGGTGTTCCAGGCGTGCACCTGCCGCAGGTCGGCCTCGCCACCGATGACGAACGCGCGGGCGAGGTTGAGGGTGGCCGCGGACGAGTGGTAGGTACGCACCAGCCGGTCCGGGTCGGGCGCCCGGTCCTCAGGTGTGAACGCGAAGCCGTTGACCGCGTCGCCGCGATAGGCGGGCAGCTCCACTCCCGCCCGGGTCTCGGTCGGCTTCGACCGCGGCTTGGCGTACTGTCCGGCGATCCGGCCCACCTTCACGACCGGCACGCTGCCGGCGTAGGTGAGGACGACCGCCATCTGCAGGATCGTGCGCAGCTTGTTCCGCAGCGCGTCGGCGCCCACCCCGTTGAACGTCTCGGCGCAGTCGCCGCCCTGCAGGAAGAACGCCTTGCCGGTGGCGACGTCGGCGATCCTCGCCTTGAGCGAGTCGCACTCGCCCGCGAACACCAACGGCGGGAAGGTACGGAGCTGGGCGGCCGCGGCGTCCACGGCACCAGGGTCAGGCCACTCCGGCTGCTGGGCGGCCGGGAGCGCCCGCCACTTCTGACGGGAATTCACCCGGCAAGGTTACCGGTAGGGGATCGGCGCTCAGCCGAACAGGACCCCCGCCTCGGCGTACAGGTCCGGCGTGACCACCTTCAGCTCGCGGGTCGCGTCGGCCAGCGGAGCGCGGACGATCTCCGTGCCGCGGAGGGCGACCATCTTGCCGAAGTCGCCGTCGTGGACCGCCTCGATCGCGTGGAGCCCGAACCGGGTGGCGAGCCAGCGGTCGAACGCCGTGGGCGTGCCGCCGCGCTGGGTGTGGCCCAGGACGACCGCCCGAGCTTCCTTGCCGGTGCGCTTCTCCAGCTCCTTGGCGACCAGGTCACCGATCCCGCCGAAGCGGACGTGCCCGAAGGCGTCGAGCTCCTCGCTGTGCAGGGCGTGCGTACCCTCCTTGGGGGTCGCGCCCTCGGCCACCACGATGATCGGCGAGAAGTTGGTACGGAACCGGCTCTCGACGTGCTCGACCACCTTGTCGATGTCGAACGGCTGCTCGGGGATGAGGATCACGTTGGCGCCGCCCGCGAGGCCGGAGTGCAGCGCGATCCAGCCGGCGTGGCGGCCCATGACCTCCACGACCACGATCCGGTGGTGAGACTCGGCGGTCGTGTGGAGCCGGTCGATGGCCTCGGTCGCGATGTTGACCGCGGTGTCGAACCCGAACGTGAAGTCGGTGGCGCCCAGGTCGTTGTCGATCGTCTTCGGTACGCCGACGACCTTGACGTCCAGCTCCGCGAGCTTCGTCGCCACCCCGAGGGTGTCCTCGCCACCGATGGCGATCAACGCGTCCACGCCACCCGAGGCCAGATTGTCCTTGATGCGCTCGACGCCGTTTTCGACCTTGAACGGGTTGGTACGCGAGGAACCGAGGATGGTTCCACCCCGCGGAAGGATTCCACGCACCTGTGGGATGCCGAGCTCGCTGGTGACGTTCTCCAGGGGGCCGCGCCAGCCGTCACGGAAGCCGAGGAACTCATAGCCGTACTCCCCGACGCCTTTACGGACGACGGCCCGGATGACCGCGTTCAGGCCGGGGCAGTCGCCACCCCCGGTGAGGACACCAACGCGCATGGACAGGTCCCTTCGCAATGACAGAACAAAGACCGCAAGAACAGGTCGACGTCGAGCCTAGACCCGGCAGTTGATGGCCCGTCGGCAGGGCGGGGATCCGGTGTCAGACGTCGGGTGATTCGTCGGGTTCGCCGTCGTCGAGGCCACTCTGCATGGCGTAGCGGACGAGCTCGACCCGGTTGTGCAGCTGCAGCTTGCGCAGGGTGTTCTGGACGTGGTTCTGCACCGTGCGGTGGGAGAGGACGAGCCGGTCGGCGATGGCCCGGTAGCTCAGGCCCTTGGCCACCAGTCGCAGGACCTCGGTCTCCCGCTCGGTGAGCTGGGGCGCGACGGGTTCGGCGACCCGCGAGGCACCGGAGAGGCGGCGGAACTCACCCAGCACCAGCCCGGCCAGGCCCGGGGTGAAGACGGCGTCGCCGTCGGCGGTCCGGCGTACGGCGTCGACGAACTCCTCCGGGGAGGCGGACTTGACGAGGTATCCGGTCGCGCCCGCCTTGACCGCGGCGAGGACGTCGCCCTGCTCCCCGCTGGCGGAGAGGATGAGGACGCGGCTGCCGGAGTTGGCCTCCAGCAGCCGCCTCGTCACCTCGACGCCACCGAGCTCCGGAATCTGCAGGTCGAGGACCACGACGTCGGGTCTGGTGGCCTCCGCCCGGCGCAGCGCTTCCTCACCGGCTCCCGCCTCGGCGACCACGTCGAATCCCGCTTCGCTGAGATCGCGGGCGACCGCGTTGCGCCACATCGGGTGATCATCGACGACCATCACGCGGATCATGGTCCCCGACAGTACGCAAAACGGCCGGCGTCCTGCTAGTAGTACTTCGTCAGGTATGTCGGTTCGTGTGTTGTGCGCTACCCCAGCTGGTCGCGGCGGCGAGTCAGGTAGGCGGTCTCGGCGGTGTTGCCGGCCAGCTCGATGGCCTTGTCGTACGCCGCGCGCGACTTCTGACTGCGGCCCAGCCGGCGCAGCAGGTCGGCGCGGGTCGCGTGGTAGGCGTGATAGTCGGCCAACTTGTCCTCGAGACGGTCGATGGTCGCCAGGGCCACCTCCGGGCCGTCGAGCTCGGCGACCGCGATGGCCCGGTTGAGGGCGACGATCGGCGAGGAGTCGAGGCGGACGAGCTGGTCGTAGAGCGCGACGACCTGCGACCAGTCGGTGTCGCGTACGTCGCGGGCGGAGGTGTGCACGGCGTTGATCGCCGCGAGGATCTGGTAGGGACCCGGAGCCACCCCGGCGGCCAGCCGCTCCCGCACCAGCCGATGACCCTCGGCGACCATGCCTGCGTCCCAGGCCCCTCGGTCCTGCTCGTCGAGGGTGACCAGTTCGCCGCTGGTCGAAACCCGGGCGGTGCGGCGGGCCTCGGTGAGGAGCATCAGCGCCAGCAGCCCGGCCACCTCACCGTCGTCGGGCATGAGGGCACGGATCAGGCGGGTGAGCCGGATCGCCTCGGCGGTCAGGTCGTGACGTACGGGATCGGTGTCGGGGCCGGTCGCCAGGTAGCCCTCGTTGAAGACGAGGTACAGGACGGCGAGAACGCCGGACACACGCGCCGGGAGATCCTCCGCGGACGGCACCCGATAAGGGATGCGAGCCGCCTTGATCTTGGCCTTCGCGCGGGTGATCCGCTGCCCCATGGCGGTCTCCTGCACCAGGAAGGCACGGGCGATCTCGGGAACGGTCAGACCGCCGACCATGCGCAGCGTCAGCGCGACGCGGGTCTCCATCGCCAGCGCCGGGTGACAGCAGGTGAAGATCAGCCGGAGCCGCTCGTCGTCGATGGCACCAAGCGGCTCGGGCGGGTCGTCGTCGGACAACATCTGAGCCTCCTTCTGCTTGTCGCCGCGCTTGCTCTCGCGCCGGATCCGGTCGATCGCTTTGCGGTTGGCAGTGGTGGTCAGCCAGGCGCCGGGGTTGGGGGGTACGCCGTCGGCCGGCCACCGCTCGACGGCGGTCGCGAACGCCTCGGCCGCCGCCTCCTCGGCGATGTCGAGGTCGCCGAAACGTCTGGTCAGGGCGGCGACGACCCGCGCCCACTCCTCGTGGTGGGCCTGGGTGATCGCCTCCCGGACGTCGACCACGCTCATTCCGGGGTGGTCATTCCGGGGTCCCCGCGAAATCGTGGAGCGACGCGGAGCGGTTTCGTGAGGTGTTCACAGGAACGGCCGTACCTCGACCTTCCGGTTGCAGGCCTTCGACCCCTCGGCGGCGAGCCTGAGCGCCGCGTCGAGGTCGGGGGCCTCGATGATCCAGAAGCCGGCGAGGTACTCCTTCGACTCCAGGAAGGGCCCGTCGGTGAACACCGCCTCCCCACGCCGGTTGTCGATGACGGTGGCCGCGCTGGGCGCCGCGAGGCCGCCGGCGAAGACCCAGTGACCCTCCGCCTCGAGCCGGTCGTTGAACGCGTTGATGGCAGCCATCTCGTCCGGGGTGGCGAGGCCGGCCGTGTCGTGGATCACGGAAACCAGGTACTGCATCTGAAGATCATCTCCTGTGCTGTGGGGCGCCGCTCGTCGGCGGCCGCTCACCCGTGCTACGAACGTCTCTGCCCCGATCCGACACCCTTCCCGGACTTCTTTCGAGGACCTGCCGGTACGCCGGTGGTGAGCGATCCGACAGCGACGGTATCCCGTCCGGCGTTCGGGGTGGCCACACCGCGGCGGTGGGTCGGAGGGCCCGGCGAGCCTGCCACGGCTGGGGCCCGCAGCGCGGCGCCTGTGTTACGTGCTTCAGGTGGCGTACTGCGGGCGCCCGATGGGCCGGTAGACCTGGAGCGTTACGCCCTTCGGCGTGGCCCGCGAGTCGACCAGGTCAAGCGCTGTGTCCGGGCCGGCATCGGGGAACAGCCGCGTCCCCTGGCCGACGACCACGGGACAGGTGAGCAGGATGATCTCGTCGACCAGCTGGTGGTCGAATAGCCAGCGGACCAGGCTGCCGCTGCCGTGCACCTGCAGCTCACCGGCCGGTTTGGCTTTCAGCTCGCGGACTGCGGCCGCGACATCACCGGGCCCGCCTGACGAAGTCCTGCTAGGTCGCTGGCGCTGTGCCAGTTGCACGGGCGGCGGGCACCCGGGGGACGCGCAGTTCCCACTCGGTCCCCTCCCCCGCCGCACTCCGCGATGTAGCCGTCCCGCCGAGCTCCGCCAGCCGTCCGACGATGGAACGACTCACACCCATCCGCCCATCGGCCGCCGCCGCCTCGAGCCGGCCGGGCTGGATCCCCGGCCCGTCGTCGCGGACGCTCACGACCACGCCGTGCTCGTCGTCCTCGAGCAGCAGGTAGGTGCGCGCTCCCGCCGCGTGCTGGTGAACGTTGTCGAGGGCCGCCTTGACCGCGGCGACCAGCTCCCGGGCGACCTCCGAGGGCACGAGCACCGGTTCGGCAGGAGCGGCGACCGACACATTCGTGGCGGCGAACCCGGCGAGCTCCCGGGCCAGGTCGACCTGGCCGTGAGTGGCGGTCCCGAGCGGTTCGCTTCCACCCCGGATGAGGCTCCGCAACCGCTCCTCCTGCTCGCCGGCGGCCCGGCCAAGCTCCGCCGCCTCACCGCCGATCGCGAGTCCGCGCCGCTGGACGTAGGCGAGCACCTGCAGGACCCCGTCATGAACCGCGCGGGCGAGGCGTTCACGCTCCGCGGTTCTCGCGGCCAGCTCCGTCGCCCGGGCTCGCTCCGTGGCTGCCTGGCGGACCAACGCGGACGTGTAGCCCACGACGAGGGCGGCCAGCAGCAGCAGGAACAGGTTGCCCAACGTGGAGTCGTTGATGACCGCCCGCGTCGACAGGTCGGCCGGGACGATCACCAGACCGGCAAGGACACCGCCCACCCAGCCCCGATGGATCGCCCATGCCAGGACCGGGGCCGTCACCCAGTACGTCGGGACGGTGAAGTCGTGCTGCTCCAGCATCTGCTCGCTCAGGATGTACGGCGTCGTGAGCAGCGCACCCACGGCCACCGCGAGGTCGGCGGACAGGACCTGCCACCGGCGCCTGCTCGGCGCGTCATAGGCCCAGCTGATGAGCAGGGTCCACGCGGCCATCACGCTCAGGACGAACCACACCGCCATCGGGTGCGCCAGCTCCGGCCAGCGCAGCAGGTTGACCGCCAGCGCCTGCGCGAGAAAGACGAACCTCAGGACCGCGAGGCCCTTCCACAACGACGCCGCCGGGTCAGGCCCCTCCGCGGGGTGAGCCACCCTCAGCTCGCCTTGCGTACGTCGGTCCCCGCACCCCGCTCGGCCCCGTCGTCGGTCGGTCCGGTGTCTGCGGACCGCCGCCTGCTCAGGGCCAGCTCGTCCTTGGCGCGCTGGGCGTAGACGTCGACGTACTCCTGGCCGGACAGCTCCATGAGCTCGTACATGATCTCGTCGGTCACCGAACGCAGGACGAAGCGGTCGTCTTCCATGCCTTCGTACCGGCTGAAGTCGAGTGGTTTGCCGATCCGTACGCCGGGTCGCATGATCTTGGGCAGCGCCTTGCCGGGCGGCTGCATCGTGTCGGTGCCGATCATGGCGACGGGGAGGACAGGCGCGCCGGAGGCGAGGGCGAGGCGGGCGACACCGGTCTTGCCCTTGTAGAGCCGCCCGTCGGGCGATCGGGTTCCCTCGGGGTAGATCCCGAAGATCTCGCCGCGCTGGAGGATCCGCAGGCCGGCGTCGAGGGCGAGTTGGCTGGCCCGGCCGCCGGTGCGGTCCATCGGCACCTGGCCGATGCCGCGGAAGAACAGTGCCGTCAGCCGGCCCTTGATGCCCACGCCGGTGAAGTACTCGATCTTCGCCGGGAACGTGATCCGCCGGGTCACCACCAGCGGGAGGAACACCGAGTCGACGAAGGACAGGTGGTTGCTCGCGAAGATGGCTGGACCTTCGCGAGGAACGTTCTCCAGACCTTCGACCCACGGCCGGTAGATGGTCTTCAGCAACGGTCCGAGGGCGAAGACCTTGAGGAACCAGTAGAACAAGTTCTCTCCTTCGTCTCCTGTTCGGCACCTTAGGCCGCTGCAGATCTCAGGGCAACGCCCGGTGGGTCACGGCGCGAATGTGGCTCAACGGATATTCTCGCAAGTCCCCAGCGTCGCGCGACTTCCCGAGGAGCACGCACCGTGCGAGTGCAGTCCCACGCCGAGCCGTTGTACGCCGGAACCGGCCGGACCGGCGCCCTGCTCTGCCATGGTTTCACCGGCTCTCCGCACTCGATGCGGCCCTGGGGCACCTATCTCGCCGAGCACGGCATGCGCGTCGCCGCGCCCCGTCTGCCGGGGCACGGCACGACGTGGCAGGACCTCAACCGCACCGGATGGCAGGACTGGTACGCCTGCGTCGAGCGGGAGTTCGTCCGACTCGCCGACGAATGCGACACGCTGATCGTCGGCGGCCAGTCCATGGGTGCGTGCCTCACGCTCCGCCTGGCGCAGGTCCACGGTGACCGGATCGCGGGCGTCGTGCTCGTCAATCCGGCCCTGGGCAGCCGCGACATCCGGCTCCGGTCGCTTCCGCTGTTGCACCGGTTCGTCGCGTCGCTGCCCGCGATCGGACATGACATCCACAAGCCGGGCGCCCATGAGGGCGCCTACGACCGCACACCGCTGTCGGCACTGCACTCGCTCACCCAGCTGTGGCGTCTGGTCGCCGCCGAACTGCCGGCGGTGACCCAGCCGCTGCTGGTCTTCCGGTCTCTGCAGGACCATGTGCTCGACGGCTCCAGCATGCGCTTGTTACGAGCACGTGTCGGCTCGCGGGAGATCGAGGAACACAGCCTGGCCGACAGCTACCATGTCGCCACGCTCGACTATGACGCGCCGACGATCTACGCCGAGACGTGGGCATTCGTCGAGCGGCTGTGCCGGTCCCTTGGCAGGCCTGTCCCGGGTTGGGCCTGAGCGAGGGTCAGTGCCGTCCTGGTCGCCGGGTCTTGCAAGTTCGCGGGAGGCTCCGATGCGTGACAACGGTCTGCAGGCCGCCTCGTACGTCGCGATCGCCGACCTCGACCCGAGCGTCGCCGACCGCATGCTCGACGTTCTCGGCACCGCTCAGGTCGCCGCCTACACCGAGCCGTGCCCACCGGTGCTCGGCCCCTGTCTGGAGATCCGGCTGCCCGCGGTCCCGTGCGACCGGCTCTTTGTCGACAAGGAGGCCGAGGACCAGGCGCGGGCCCTGCTGGCCGACCAGCTGCCTCGACAGGTGAGCGGAGGAGGCGAGGACACCGAACCTGCTCAGGGCCAGGCGACGCTCGACGAGGACGAGGCCTGGGCAGCCATCATCGCGGGCTATGACGCGACGGCACCCGACGCC
Organism: Actinopolymorpha sp. B17G11; assembly: GCF_040196095.1. Taxonomy (NCBI): domain Bacteria; kingdom Bacillati; phylum Actinomycetota; class Actinomycetes; order Propionibacteriales; family Actinopolymorphaceae; genus Actinopolymorpha; species Actinopolymorpha sp. B17G11. Next base: position 100,336 of record NZ_JBEFTW010000011.1, on the reverse strand, counting down.
GTCCCGCGATGGCCGGTCCAGGAGGATGACAACGCCGCCGAGCATCGGACCACGGAGAGTGCTCCCCCGCCTGGAGGGGAAACGACGACGGAAACGTCCGTCGAAACCCCGGCTGGCAGTGCGGAGCGTGGACACGCTTCGTCCGCAGCCGACGAGGAGCGCTTTGTGCCGCCGCCACCGCCGCCGCTCCCCCGGGTCGAGATGGTGACGAAACTTGCGTGGGTGGCGTTCCTCGGTGGACCTGTGCTGCTGTTGTTGGCGACAGTGGCCGGCAGTTACGCACCGAGCTGGTTCGTCGTCGTGGGCGTGGTCTGCTTCATCACCGGCTTCCTGACTCTCGTCGTACGGATGAAGGGCGGTCCGCCGGACGACGAGGACGGCGCCATCGTGTGATGCTGCCGGGGAGCACCGGTTGGCGCGGGCAGCCCGCAGACCACCTCGTGCACAGCCGTCGCGGCGACCGAAGCCGGCCGGTCCGTACGCCACCACAACGCCACCTCCCGTTGGCAGTGCGCGTCGGCGATGGGGACCAGGCGTGCTCCGTCGAGGTTCGATGTCGTCATCGCGAGGGAGTTGGTCACGCCGATCCCGAGTCCGCGTCGGACGAGGGCGATCAGGGTCTGGGGCTGGTTGCTCCGGAAGACGACATGCGGTGAGAGCCCGGCCTGTTCGAAGACGAGATTGGTCTCGAACTGCGAGCTCGCCTGTTCCTCGCCCTCGCCGATCGTGATCAACGGCATGCCGGCGAGTGCGTCGAGTTCCACACCGTCCTGGCCGGCGAGCGGATGGCGGCTCCCGACGACCGCGACGAGCGGCTCCTGCCACAGCGTCTTGTGCGCGAGCTTCTCCGTCGACACCGGAGGGAGCACCGGACGGATGGCCAGGTCCGCCTCTCCGGTCAGAACCAGCTCGCTCAACGCCATGGTCGGACCCTCGCGCAGGACCAGCTTCACGTGGGGATGCAGCCGGCGCAGCTCCACGAGCAGCTCGGGCAGCAGATAGGCCGCCGCACTGGGATAGATCGCCAGGCGTACCTCTCCGCGGGCGGTCCCGTCGGAGGCCGCGCCGTCGCAGAGTTCCTGGACGTGCGCGAGAACCGCCTTGGCGTGCGGCAGGATTGCCCGCCCCTCCGGCGTGAGGACGGCAGGGTGGACCGACCGGTCGAACAGTCGTACGCCGAGGGCGCGTTCGAGTTCGGCGACGTGGATGCTGATCCGCGGCTGGGAACGGTAGAGCGCGGCGGCCGCGGCGGAGAAGCCGCCGTACTGCGCGACCGCGACAAAACTCGTGATCCAGTCCAACCTGAACCGGTAGACCTGACTCAGGTCCATTGGCGGTGCCTCCTCACGGCTCAGGCACCGCTCGCGGGCGTGGGCGCCTACCGGATGAACTGCTCCACGAAGTCTGCACCCAGTCCGACCTTGGCGTAATGGGCCCGGCAGAGTTCGATCTTGGTCCAGACGTCCTCGTAGCCGATCTGGCGCCCGTCGGCGTCGAGGTAGATCATCGCTCCGGTGATGTTGAAAAATGTCACCATTTCCGAACAGTCCTCGGGCACCGTGAGCGTGTGGATCTCGCCGGGCGGCTCGTAGACGAAGTGACCCGCCTCAGCCACCCAGGGGTGCTCGTAGTAGTGCCACTTTCCCTTGATCACGTAGCCGTAGACGGCGGCGGGATGGCGGTGTCGCGACACGACGCCCGACCGGGTGACGCGCAGCAGGTTGCACCACTGCCCGACGACGGTGTTGAACATCAGCGGGCGGAACCACACGTCCTTCTCCTGCTCGACCCAGATCCGGTCGTCGTCGGGCATCGCGGCGATCGCGATCTCCTGCAGGACGCCTTCGGACTCGGTGACCTTGCCGAACACGATGTCGGCGGAGTCGGCGGAGTTGGCTGGCTGGCGCTGGCGTTCTGTCATGGGTGACCTCCAGAGTCTTCTACGCGGCGAGGTATCCACCGTCGACGGGTACGACGGCGCCGGTGACGAACGCCGCACCCGGCGAGGCGAGGAACGCCACGACCTGGGCGACCTCGGCGGGCGTTCCCCAACGACGCAAGGGGGTACGGTCGAGGATGCGCCGCTCGGCCTCGGGATCGGAGCGGATCTCGGCGGTGAGGTCGGTCCGGATCCAGCCGGGAGCGACCGCGTTGACCCGGATACCGTCCTCGGCGTACGCGACGGCAAGTGACTTGGTGAGCTGCACGACTCCCCCTTTGCTCGCGGTGTACGCAGGTACCAGCGGCCCGCCGAAGTAGCTCAACATCGAGGCGACGTTGATGATGCTGCCCTGCGACCCGGCGAGCAGGGACCGGGCCGCGACGCATGCGCGCATCGTCCCCGTCAGGTTGATGTCGATGACCTGGGAGAAGACTTCGGGCTGGAACTCCAGGCGACGCCGGATGATGCCCGCGCAGTTGACGAGCACGTCAAGGCGCGCTTGACGGGCTATCAGGTCCTCGAGTTGGCCGTCCTTCGCCAGGTCGATCTCCTCCACCATGATGGCCGTCGATTCCGGTGGCGGAGCCTTGGTGGGAAGGCCGGCGGCGATGACGTGAGCTCCAAGTCCGCCGAAGTGTTCGGCGACCGCCGCCCCGATGCCGCCTGTGCCGCCGACGACGAGGACATGCTGCTCAGCCATCGGGCAGCTCGTTCGTCCGCGCGAGGGAGGCGAACCACGCCGCGCTCGACTTCGGGATCCGCTCCTGGGTCTCGTTGTCGAGGTAGACGAGGCCAAACCGCTTGCTGAATCCCCATGACCACTCGAAGTTGTCGGTGAGGGTCCACACGAAGTAGCCGCGCAGGTCGACACCCTCGGCGATCGCCTGTGCGCCGGCCCGTAGGTGCGCGTCGATGTAGGCGATCCGGTCCGGGTCGTCCACCCTGCCGTCCGCGTCGATCGTGTCGCGGGCCGCCATGCCGTTCTCGGTGACGTAGATCGGCAACCCCGGATAGTCGTGGTGCAGTCTGACCAGGAGGCGACGCAGTCCGTCGGGCTCGACCTCCCACCCCATGTCCGTCACCGGGAAGCCCTGCGGGACCGCTTCCACGTCGTCGCAGCCGATCCACGCCCGGCCGTCGGCGGCCTGGGAGGCACCACCGCGGACGTAGTTCGGGTTGTAGTAGTTGACCCCGAGGAAGTCCACGGGCGCCGCGATGGCCTGCTCGTCGCCGGACTGGATGTGGTCGGTGTCGGTGATCTTCGCTACGTCGTCGAGGACATCGGCGGGATAGCTTCCGCGCAGCACCGGGTCGAGGAAGAACCGGTTGTTGATCCCATCGACCCGCCGGGCCGCGTCGGTGTCCACCGGGCTGTCGCTGACCGGAGTGACCGGCCAGAGATTCAGGGTGATCCCGATCTGCTGGTCGGCCGCTCCCGCCGCGCGCATGCCGGAGACCGCGAGGCCGTGCCCGAGCAGCAGGTGGTGCGCGGCGTGCAGGGCCTTGCGTTCGTCCTGGACTCCTGGGGCGTGCTGGCCGTTGCCGTAGCCGAGGAACGCCGAACACCAGGGTTCGTTCAGGGTCGTCCAACTCGCTACGCGGTCCTTCAGTCGTTCGTACGCCGCGACCGCGTAGTCGGCGAAGCGGTACGCCGTGTCGCGCGACGGCCAGCCGCCCTCGTCCTCCAACGCCTGCGGGAGATCCCAGTGGTAGAGGGTCACCCAGGGCTGGATCCCCCTCTCCTGCAGCGCGTCGACGAGGCGGGCGTAGAAGTCGATCCCCGCCTGGTTGAGTGGCCCCACGCCCGTCGGCTGGATCCGGGGCCACGCCAGGGAGAAGCGGTAGTGCGTCACGCCCAGGTCCGCCATCAGCGCGATGTCCTCGGCGTAGCGGTGATAGTGGTCGCAGGCGACGTCACCGTTGCGGCCGTCCGCGATGCGTCCAGGCGTGTGCGTGAAGGTGTCCCAGATCGACGGCGCCCGGCCGTCCTCGGCCACCGCGCCCTCGATCTGGTAACTCGCGGTGGCGACACCCCACGCGAACCCGTCCGGCAGTTTCGGCACCGTCATCCCCTCCCTCGACCAGCCGTACCCGTGTCTGGTCCGTTCGACAGCAGGTCGTGGAGTTCCCGCCACAGCTCGTCCGGGATCGGCCAGTTGGCCCAGGCGACCGTCTGGTCGACACGTTCGGGTTGGGAGACGCCCACCACCGTGGACGCGATCCGCGGCTCCCGCAGGGAGAACTGCAACGCCGCGGCGCCGAGCGGTACGTCATGGGCCGTGCAGCGGTCCTGCATCGTCCGGATCCGGTTCAGGATGGCGTCATCCGCCTCGCGGTAGGCGTACTTCGCGACGGCTTCCGGACCCTTGGCCAGGATGCCGCCGCCGAACGGCGCGGCGTTCACCACGGCGACGCCGGCGGCCGCGGCCTGGTCGAGCAATGGTCCGGCGGACTGGTCGACCAGCGTGTAGCGGTTGTGGGTGAGGACAACCTCGAACAGGCCGGTCCCGACGAAGCGGCTCAGCAGGTCGATCGGCCCGCCCGCGACGCCCAGGTGTGCGGCGACACCCGCCTTCCGCAGCTCGACCAGTGCCTCGACGGGGCCACCCGGCGCCATCGCGGCGTCGTAGCCGATCACCTCCGGATCGTGGAGGTAGAGCAGCTGGAAGCTGTCGATACCGAGGCGTTCGCGGCTCTGCTCCGCACAGCGGTGCACCTGTGCGCCGGAGTAGTCCCTGGTCTCGGGGTCCGGGTCGACCTTTGTCGCGAGGACGTACCCGTCCGGGAGGCCGCCGTTCGCCCGGAGGGCGGCACCCACCCGGCGCTCGCTCTCGCCGTCGGAGTAGCCCGCGGACGTGTCGAGGAAGTTGACCGGGCTGTCCAGGGCGCGACGGACGGTCGCGACTCCCTGGTCGGCGGTCACGTCGTAGCCGAAGATCCGCTCCATCCCGCCCAGCACACCGCAACCGAGGCAGACCGGCGTGACCTCCAGGCCCGTGCCGCCGAGCGGGCGGAGCGGCAGCCGACCAGAGTTGTTCTCGCTCATGCGACCCTTTCGATCAGTACGTCACCGGGTCCGAGCAGGGACCCAGCCTCCACCCCCGCGGCCGCGGCCACGCCGACCCGCCGGATTCCGAGCCGGTTGTCCGCCCCTGTCCCTTCGACGAGGGCGTCGCCCTCGCGGCGGTGGGTGGCCACACCGTAGGTGAAGACCTCCAGTGTCCCGGCTCCGGCCCGCAGGTTGGTGATGAGGAAACCACGTTCGTCGTCGGGCCTGACCAGCTGTCCGACGACCCCGAAGCCGAGCTGGTCGCGGTAGACGTCGAGCGCCTCGTCGAGATCGGGCACGGTCACGGCCACGTGGTCGAAGCGTGGCGTGCCCTCCCAGTGCTGGTAGGCCGCGACCTCCTCCGCGACGAGTCCTTCCGACCAGACGTTGTTGTGTTGCACATGGCCCTGGACGAACTCCAGGTAGGCGCCGTCGGGATCGAAGAAGAACGCGATCCGCACACCACCGAACGCATCGAACGGCTTGACCGCCAACTCCACTCCCGCAGCGGCGAGAGTGGCGACCGCGGCGTCGATGTCGCGCACCTTCAGACCGAAGTGCCGGATGCCGCGTTGCAGGTCGTCACGCTCCCAGCTGGTCGGCCGCGCGTCCGCTCCAAGCTCCACGAGCTTCACCCGGCCGGCGTGGGGAGCATCACCGGAACCCAGCCACCGGACACGCCGGCCGTGATCGTCCTCGCTCAGTGTGCCGGTGGCAAGGCCCAGCAACCCGGCGTAGAACTCCTCAGACCGGCCGAGTTCGGTGACCCCGATCTCGACGTAGGACAATCCTGGCATTCGATTCCTCCCAGCTTTCGATGGCGCCCGCGTCTCACCAGATTCGGGGTGCGACGGTATGCCGCCTCAGGTCTTCAGCGCGCCCATCGTGAGCCCCTCCACGAACCGGCGTTGCATGCGTACGTACACGATGACGATCGGCAGGACGGAGATCACCAACGCGGCCGTCAGCACCGACCAGTTGGTGGAGTACTGCCCCTGCATCGCGAACAGCACCGGCTGCAACGGCAGCAACTCCGGTGTCTGCAGCAACGTGTTGGCGAGGATGAACTCGTTCCAGGTGAACATGAACTGGAAGATCACCAGGGTCGCGACGCCAGGTCCGATCAACGGCGCCATCACACTCCAGAAGATGCGGAACTCACCTGCACCGTCGACCCGCGCGCTGTCGCGGAGCTCACGCGGCAACGTCTCGAAGAAGGCCCGCATCAGGAACATCGCGAACGGGAGGTTGATGCGTGCCGTATGCAGCGGACCTGCGGGACATCAGAACCTCCTCGGCGTCAGGAGGGACTATTGATCGTCGAGCGCGAGACCGTCAAGCGAACGCGGACAATATTCGGCACGCAGATATCGTCTATATCGCAGGGGTTTTCGAGCCGCGCCCGACTCAGCCAGGTAGGTCGACGACCGCGACGACCGGCAGGTGGTCGGTCGCGCGGACGAGCTGATACCGCAGATCGGCCTTCGTGGGCACGCCGTAGTCGGCGACGTCCGCACCCGGACCCACGAAGATCGCGTCGATGCGCGTGCGTGGTCCCGCCGCCGGAAACGTCGGGGCGTGCGGGTCGAGCTCTCCCACCGAAGGGCCACCATCTCCGGGTTCGACCGACGTCGCCGGATCGTGCATGCCGGCCGCCGCGAACTCCCGCCAACTCGGTCCACCCACCGGCTCGTTCAGGTCGCCGCCCAGCACGATCGGAAGGTCGCGGCGGACCCGCAGCACCCCGAGGACCTCGCGGACGTCGCGCCGCCGGCCGAGGCTGGACAGTCCGAGGTGGATGCCGACCGCGGCGAACCGGACCTTCTCGAGGCCGAGGGTTGCCGCCACGACGCCGCGGATGGGTTCGCGGGCGCGCTGCGGGATCCGCAGCTCCTCGACCGCGTGGACGTCGATCCGCGAGCTGACCAGCAGGAGGTTACCGCCGGCCGTACGACCGCCCGCCGCGTAGAGCAGGCCGCACTCCCTGGCGAGTGCCGCACACCTCGGCCGCCACCGTAGCCGGCTCGGCGCCTCCTGGATGAGGGCGACGTCCGGCCGGACCTGGCGGACGATCGTGTGCAGCGCTGCCCGGTCGTCGCGCAGGCCTCGCACGTTGTAACTGAGGACCTTGATCTGCGGCACGGACGAAACGTTAACCGTTAGAGCAGGCCCGCGTCGTGGACCAGGATGGCCGCCTGCACCCGGTTGGTGAGGTCGAGCTTCGCCAGGCATCGGCTGACGTGGGTCTTCACAGTCGCCTCACTCATCGCGAGCTCCCGGCCGATCTCCGCGTTGGACAACCCTCGGGCGACGGCACGCGCCACCTCCTGCTCCCGTTCGGTCAGGACGGCGAGCCGCTTCCGCGCGGTCTCGGCCTGTGAAGGGCCCTTGTCGGCAAAGGAACTGATGAGTCGCCGGGTGACCGTGGGCGCGAGCATGGCGTTGCCGGCGACGACGGTACGGACGGCTGCGGCGAGGTCGCGCGGGGGCGTGTCCTTGAGCAGGAACCCGACCGCGCCGGCCTTCAGCGCGGCGTGGACGTACTCGTCGAGGTCGAACGTGGTGAGCATGATGATCCTGGCCGGATCCGGCGACCTCGCGATCTCCGCCGCCGCGCTGAGGCCGTCCATGCCGGGCATGCGTACGTCCATGAGTACGACGTCCGGCCGGTGCCGTGCGGTCGCCGCCACCGCCTCGGTACCGTCGCGCGCCTCCGCGACCACCACGATGTCGCTGGTGGCCTCGAGGATCATCCGCAGCCCGGACCGCACGAGTACCTCGTCGTCGACGACCAGGACGCGGATCATGGCCTCTCCCCCACGCTGTCATCCTTTGGCGCATGCTCCCCCTGCGGGAGCGCGGGAAGTTCCGCGGTCACAGCGAACCCGCCGTCGGGCTGCGGTCCGGCGACCAGATAGCCGCCGAGTAGCTGCACGCGCTCACGCAGGCCGGTCAGCCCGTAGCCGCCGCCCGGCAGCGCCTTGTCCGCGCCGGGAGGTGGCGCGTCGTTGCGTACGACCAGTCGCAGGCCGCCGGCCGCATAGGTGAGGACGACCTCGGTCGCGGCGCCGCCGGCGTGTTTGTGGACATTGGTCAGGGCTTCCTGCACGACGCGGTAGGCCGTGCCCTGCACCATGATCGGCACCGGACCTGGTGCGCCCTCGTCGCGCCGACTCACCGGGACACCGGCGGACCGCGACTCGTCGAGCAGCGTGTCGAGATCGTCGAGCGTCGGTTGCGGTGTGAGCGCGTACGCGTCGAACGCGCCCGCGTCGGGACTGCTCTGACCGGTCATGGGCGCGTGCGAGCCCTGCGTGCCGGACACCCACTCGACCGACGACGGGTTCGATCGGAGGACTCCGAGAACATCTCGCAGGTTGGCGAGGGCGTCGCGGCCCGTCGTACGGATCAGAGCAGCCGCCTGCGCCGTGCGCTGGTCCGGTGCGTTGACCTCCAGCGCGCCCGCGTGCAGGACCATCAGCGAGACGCGGTGCGCCACGACGTCGTGCATGTCCCGCGCGATGCGCGAGCGTTCCTCGGCCCTCGCCTGGTCCGAACGCGCCGCCTGCTCGCGCTCGAGTCGTTCGGCCCGGTCCTGCAGGCCGGCGAGCACCTCCCGCCTGGCCCGGACCCACAGACCGGCGACCAGACCCAGGCCCATGAACAGCAGGATCGCCGCCTGGTTCGTCAACCCCTCGGCGCGTTCGGCGCCACCGAGGTCGAGCCCGAGGCCGAGCGGGAGGACGAACGACACGATGAGGATCGTGCTGCCGATCGCGGCGTAGGCGATGAGTTCTTTGCGCCGGCGCAGGCTGGTTCCGGCGTAGTACGACGCGACGAACGGAGCCGGCCAGAGCGCCAGCAGGAGCATGCTGGCCGCCCCGGTGACGAACAACGGCCAGCGCCGGCGGCGGCCCATCCAGGCAGCCACACCGGACGAAACCGCCACAACCAGGATCAACGGTTCGGTCCAGTCCCGAACCGACCCAGCCGACATGAAGGCGACCAGCGCACCGACCAGCCAGGGTGCCGACCGGTCGAAGGTGCGGCTCGCCCAGCCAAGCGCGCGTTCGCCGACGACTGGCGCGATCCGACCGTGGTCCACCCGCTGAGAGTAGGCGAGGGCGGGCGGTGTGGCGTACATCCTTCGTCGGAGCGCCCCCCTCGAAAGGAGGGGGCCTTCCGGGCACTCTTGCCCGACGCCATCCCGGTCATTCAAGGCGAGGGTGACGTCCATGAGCGCACCCATCCTGGACGTCGTCCACGACGCCATGAACTCGCCGTGGATCTACCTGGCCGTCTTCGTGCTCGCGACTCTCGACGGGTTCCTCCCGGCGTTTCCGAGTGAGAGCGTCGTCATCGCGGCGGGCGCGTTCGCCGCTGCGGGTGCGCCGAACCTCTGGTTCCTCATCGTGATCGCGGCGCTTGGCGCGTTTGCCGGCGACCACATGTCGTACCTGCTCGGGCGGGTGGCGGGCGGCCCGTTGCTCGCCCGTACACGGCCGGGCAGCCGGCGACGGCGGGCTTTCGGTTGGGCATCGGCGGCGCTCCACCGGCGCGGCGGGCTGGTCCTCGTCGTCGCTCGGTACGTACCAGGCGGTCGGACGGCCACGACCCTCACGATGGGCACGGTGGGATTCCCGCTGCGTACGTTCTCCCGTTTCGACGCGGTGGCCGCCGTGTCCTGGGCCACGTACTCGGCGTGCGTCGGCTACCTGGGCGGCCTGGCGTTCGAGAGGGAGCCGATCAAGGGAGTGCTGCTCGGACTCGGGCTGGCGATCAGCGTCACGGTCGTCGTGGAAGCGGCGCGCCACCTCGTGTCCCACCGAGCTCGGCGGGTGACACTCGCGCGGCAGCGGAAGACCCTTGTCGCCGTTCGACAGGGCGGCGTGCCGGAGGGCGGCGTGCCGACGGCGGACGGTGCAGCCCAGTGATCCGACCAGGGCGGCTCGGGACTGTTTCGTGACTCGTTGAAGCCAGTGGTCGATGACGCCGCCCCCCCCCCCCCCCCCCGGCGGCGACCCCGCGCGGGAGGGCGACCCTGTGGCTCACCGTGCGTTAGCGTTCCTGGCGTGATTGTCGGGAGGGACGCGGAGCTGTCGCGGATCGATCGGCTGGTGGCTGACGCGAAGGACGGCCGGAGCCGTTCGTTGGTGGTGCGCGGCGAAGCCGGGATCGGCAAGACGGCGCTGCTCGATCACGCGGCCCGGGTGGCCAGCGGCATGCGGGTGCTGCGGGTGGTGGGGATCGAGTCGGAGACCGAGGTCGCCTTCGCCGCCCTGCAGGTGCTGTTCGCCGGCGATGCGGACAGGATCGACGCGATTCCGCAGACCCAGGCCGACTGCCTCCGCGTGGCATTCGGCACCAGCGGCGAGCCCGTTGACCGAGGGTTACCCGGGGCGGCGACGCTGTCGTTGTTGTCGGAGCTCGCCGGTGATGGGCCGTTGCTGTGCCTGCTGGACGACGTGCAGTGGTTCGATCAGCCGTCTCTGGACGCGTTGCTGTTCGCGGTCCGACGGCTCCAGGCGGACCCGATCGCGACGATCTTCGCCATCCGCGACGGCGAGCGCCCGTTCCACGCGCCCGGCATCGAGAGCCTGCCCCTCGACCGGCTCGAGCAGGCCGACGCCGCGCGCCTGGCGTCGACGGTCCGGCCCGTGCGGAGCGAGATGGTGAAGCGGATCCTGGACGAGTCCGGCGGCAACCCTCTGGCGATCATCGAACTGACCACGAATGTCGACGCTGCGGGCTGGCCGGCTCCGGTTGCTCCGCTTCCGGCAACGGGCCGGTTGCAGACGCACTTCGGCCGGCAGGTGCGTGACCTCGGCCCACGCACGCGGTCGGCGTTGCTGCTGGCCGCGGCCGATCACGGATCAGACCTGGCGACGCTGATGACGGCTGCTGGCCAGCTCGGCCTCGAGGCGGCGGACTTCGAACCCGCTGAACGTCGTCGCCTGGTGCAGGTGGCGGCGGGTGGGGTCGCGTTCAGGCATCCGCTGATCAGGGCGGCGGCGTATCAGGAAGGGTCCTTCGCCGCGCGTCTTGCTGCGCACGGGGCGTTGGCGGCCGTTCTGTCGGACCCGCGGGACGCGGATCGACGGGCGTGGCATCGCGCGTTGGCCGCGAGCGGGGCGGATGAGAGCGTGGCGGCGGAGCTGGAGCGGGTGGCGGACCGTGCCGCGGGCCGGGGTGGGCCGTCGACGGCGGTGCGGGCGTTGGAGCGGGCCGCGCAGCTGTCGAGCGCCCCTGGCGAACGGGGTCGGCGCTTGGTGGCCGCCGCTCGCGCTGCGTACGACGCGGGCCAGGGCGACCGTGCCGTCGAGTTGGCCGAGGACGGGGTCGCTCTCACGGACGAGCCGCGCGAGGTGGCGGAGGCGGGGCGGATCCGCGCCCAGGTCGCCTACGAGCGCACCTCCCCCGCCGACGCCGCGCGCCTTGCCGTCGATGCCGCGACGCCAGTCCTGACGACAGAACCCGACCAGGCGGTCGCGGTGCTGACGGAGGCGATGTGGTGCGCACGCGACGCGGCCGATGCCGAGCTGGTGGGCCTTTGTGCAGAACGGCTCGCCCAGGTCCGTGGCGGTTCCGCGGTGCTCGTCGACGGCCTGGTCGGCATGAGCCGGCTGCTGCGTGGCGACGTGGCGGGCGCCGTGGACCCGATGCGTGCCATGGTCGAGTCGGCCGGCCAGCGCGAGGACACGCCCACGCTGGAGCGGTTGACGGCCGGTTTCATGGCTCTGCTCATCGGAGCCGACGGCCGCGCGGCTGCGATGCTCGGCCGACACGTGGAGGAGCTGCGGCGTCAGGGGGCGATGGGATGGCTGCCGTACACGCTGGAGTTGCTGGGGACGACCCAGCTGGCCACCGGGCGACTGCGCGAAGCGGACGCGAGCCTTGTCGAGGCGGTGACGCTCGCCGACGAGTTCGGGCAGCAGCTACAGGTCGTCGTGCTCACGTCGATGTCGGCATGGCTCGCGGCGGTTCGGGGCGACGCCGCCACGGCTGAGCGCCACGCCGCGCGGGTGCTGAGCGACAACCGTCACCATGGGATCGCCGCCGCGCAGGCGGAGTGGGCGCTCGCCGTGGTCGATCTCACCACAGGGAACGCACATTCCGCTCTCGACAGGCTGGACGGCGTCTGCGGCGGGCTGCCCGGCCGAGACGTCATGGTGCGCGCGGTCCCCGACCACGTCGAGGCGGCCGTTCGGGCTGGTGACAGCGGGCGGGCGCGGACGTACCTGCCCCAGCTCACCGAGTGGGCGACGCACACCGACCGCCCGGTCGCGAGAGGGCTGATGCTCCGATGCCAGGCGCTCCTCGCCGATGGCGCCGACACGGAGGGTGCGTTCCGGGAGTCGCTGGACGTCGATGGGTGCGGACCGTATGACCGGGCGCGTACGCGATTTGCATATGGCGGATGGCTGCGGCGGCGCAGGCGTCCGAAAGCTGCGAGGGAGCAACTCGTCCGTGCACACCACGAGTTCGAAGAGATCGGCGCGCACGGGTGGGATCGGCTCGTGCGGGCCGAACTCGTCGCCCTGGGCGATGACGTGCCGGACCACTCGCCCGCGACCGACGCAGGCCAGCTGACGCCGCAGGAGCTGCAGGTCGCCCGTCGGGCCGCGCGCGGCATGAGCAACCGCGAGATCGCGGCGGAGTTGTTCCTGAGCCCACGCACCGTCGGCTACCACCTGTACAAGGCGTACCCCAAGTTGGGTGTCAGACGACGCGGCGAACTCGCCCACCTCGACCTGTGACCGCTCACGCCGTCGACGCAGCTCAGCACCAGTCATGTGACAGATGCCGGCCCTCCCGTGGCGCTCGTAGCGTCCCTGACAACGACGACTTGACTGGGACGAAAGGAAAGATCATGAGCAAGACGATCATGGGTTGCGCGGCGGTGTCGGCCGACGGCTACATCGCTTACGGCGATGGCCAGATCGGGTCCTTGTTCGACTGGATGTCGGGTGGCGATGTCGAATGGAAATGGTCCGAATCCGACGAGCACGCGATGCGCAGCACACAGGCGTCCAAGGACTTCATGCAGTCCGTCTACACCAACATCGGCGCGGTCATCCTGGGGCGGAACACGTTCGATCAGACGAACGGCTGGAATGGCGTACCGGCAGCGGGTGAACACGTCTTCGTCGTTACACATGAGGCGCCGACGGATTGGGAGTACGCGGACACCGCACCGTTCACGTTCGTCACCGACGGAGTCGAATCCGCGATCAAGCAGGCACGCGAGTTCTGCGGCGACCGGATCGTCGACGTCGCCGCTGGTCAGATCGGCGGGCAGGCACTGCGGCTCGGCCTGATCGACCAGATCGTGATGAACGTCGTGCCCGTCGTCTTCGGTGGCGGAAGGCCGTTCTTCGGCGCCATGGAACCCAGCGACAACGTCACGCTCGGCAACCCGTCCCGCGTGGCCCAGGGCAACCGTGTCACCCACCTGCTCTACGACGTCGAACACTGAATCATGGACCCAACGAACCCGCAGGACGCCACACCATCAGGGAGATGACCGTGCGCACCTTGCTCGTCGGACTCCGCGTCACCGACCTGGATCGCTCTCGCGCGTTCTACCAGGCACTCGGTTACAACGTCGTCGGAACCGTTCCCGACACCCCGTTCGGCAGCCTGACCATGCTCCAGCTGCCGGACGACCCGTTCGTCACCGTCGAGCTCGCCCACGATCCCGCCCGGCCGGTCACCGAGACCGGCGGCCTCAACCACCTCGCCATCCACACGGCCGACCTGCACGCCACCATCGCCACCCTGGCCGCCCACGGCATCCAGACCGATCCAGCGCGGCCCACCGCAGGTCCCGATGATCCGCTGGTCACCATGGTGCGCGACCCCGACGGCTACCTGATCGAGCTCGTCCAATGGCCGGAGGGACACGCCGACGGACTCACCGCCGACGACTTCAAGAGCGAGTGACCACCGCTCCGGCCAGCAGGCTTCTAGTCCCGAGCGATACTCGCCTCCTGCTTCGCAGCGGAACGCTTCGTACGCCGACCGTTACGTGCAAGCGCCGGCTGACCGTGGCGAACCCGCGCCCACATCCAGAGCATCGGTCCGACGACCACCACGACGCCAAGCGTGATCCCCAACGGAACGTCGGGGACACCGAGCATCTTCATGCCGGAGGCGAACAACACCAGAGCGAGCGCCCGGCGGATGATCCCTGACGGTGCGCGGGACGACGCGTGTGCGCCGACGACCACTCCCGGGATGGCGCCCAGGAGCAAGGATCCCGCCACCTCGAGCCGGAAGTCGCCGAACAACAGGTGGCCGACCGCTGCCGCGGCGACGAGGGGCACAGCCTGAACAAGGTCGGTGCCGACCAACTGACCCAGCTTCATGGCTGGATAGAGGAGCAGCAGGGCGATGATCATGAGCGATCCGGATCCGACCGACGTCATCCCGACGACCAGGCCGCCGATGATGCCGACGAGCAGCGTCGGCACCGGCCGGATCACGATGTCGGCCGCGCCGGACGCCGTGCCAGAAGCGGCGCCCGAAACCGTGCCAGAAGCCTCGCCGGACCGCGCCCGCTCCTTCCGGGAGCGCGAGACGAGGGTGAGATAGGCCTTCGAGATCAGCCCGGCGGCGGCCAGCAACAACGCCACCCCCAGCGCCTTCTTGACGACGCCTTCGATGTCGGCCGACGAACCCAGCGCCCGCAGGATGAGGACACCGGAGAACGCCGCAGGGATGGACCCGGCGCACAGCCACGCCACGAGTTTCAACGAGACAGTCCCACGCCGCAGGTGGACGAAGCCACCGAACGGTTTCATGAGCGCCGAGGCGACCAGGTCGCTGGACACGGCAGCCAGGGGCTGTACCCCGAAGAAGATGACGAGCACGGGAGTCATCAGCGCCCCGCCACCCATACCTGTCAGGCCGACGACGAACCCGATCACGAGTCCGGCGGCGGTCAGACCGAAATCCATGGTCCAGGAACTCCTCGCGGTCGACGTCGGAACCAGCCTGCCCCCGCCAGGTGGACGTTCCCCGCGACACCACCCGGGGCCTACTGCCCCTCAGACCCGGAAGACACCCTCTCATATCGGCCCGGTCGGCATTCAACCTTCGCCTCCACCGACGAACGCCTGGCCGGCCACCGTCCGACCGAACCCTCACGCCCCGTCGGGCCCACCATGGTCGGCTCCATCGAGCGCGGGTACCACGGTCTCCCACAGGAACTCCATGCTCCGGCGTACGTCCGCTTCCGGACCCTCCTCCCGCTCCCCGAGGGGGGCGGACAGCGCGGTGTCCTGCTCCAGCACGTACCACCCGGTGAAGCCGGCCCGCTCCAGTCCGACCACCACGCCCGCGATGTCAAGATCCCCTTGCCCGAGGGGCGCGAACAGGCCGCTGCGTACGCCATCGAGGAAACTCACCGCACCCTCGGCGACTGCCTTGGCGGTGCCCAGTCGGACGTCCTTCAGGTGAACGTGCGTGATCCGCCCCGCCGCGCTCGCGACCAACTCCATCGGGTCCATCCCTCCGATGGCCAGGTGGCCGGTGTCGAGACAGATGCCCACGTCGCTGTCACGGAGCAGCCGGATGACCGCATCGCGGGACTCGATCGCCGTACCCACGTGGGGATGCAGGCAGGTACGCAGGCCCAGAGCGGACGCCTCCGCCCGCACCCGGTCAAGGTTGTGCAGCAGACGTGCCCACTCGGCGTCGTCAAGGCTCACCTTGCGGTCATAACCGGTCGGGCCGGCGTCAGCGGCGAGGACGGCCACGTCGGCACCGGCCTCGGCGAGCGTACGCATCGCCGCGACGGTCGGGGCGAGGTCCACCTCGGCGGCGAAGTGGAGGGCCACCGGAACGAAGCCGCCGACCAACCCGAGCCCGCGGGTCGCGAGCGTCCTGCGCACCGACGCCGGATCGGGCCCGAGGTAGCCGGTGGGGCCCAACTCGGTCGCCGCCAGACCCAGGGCGGCCATCTGCGCCAGCACCTCCGACGGCGGAAGCTCCACACCCCAGCCGGGTGCCTCACAGACACCCCACGAGATCGGCGCACCGGCGACTCGACCCGTCAGCGGACCATGGTCCATTACCTGTCAACTCCTTGTTGCGTGTGCCGGCGAAGCGAGCCGAATCCCTTGCTGGGCTCCTCCTCGCCTACGTCGACGGGAAGTGCAGCGTGGCGTCCACGACCTGTTCGATGTGGGGCCACCGGGCGGTGACGGCCTTTGCCCTGGTGTAGAAGCCCACACCCTCGGACCCGTGGACATGACGGTCTCCGAACAGCGAGTCCTTCCAGCCGCCGAAGCTGTAGAACGCCATGGGGACAGGGATCGGCACGTTGATGCCAATCATTCCGACGGTCACGCTGCGCTGGAAGGTGCGCGCCGCCTCACCGCTGCCGGTGAAGACAGCGGTGCCGTTGCCGTAGGGACTGGCGTTGACGAGCCCGATCGCGTCGTCGAGCGTGTCGGCGCGCAGGACGACGAGCAGGGGCCCGAACACCTCGTCCTGGTAGACCTTCATCGCCGGATCCACCCGATCGAGCAGGCACGGCCCGACGAAGAACCCGTCCTCGTGGCCGGCGACACGCAGGCCGCGGCCGTCGAGGACGACCGTAGCGCCTTCCTCTGTGCCGTTCTCGACGTACGCGGCGACCCGCTCCTGCGCCTGCCTGGTCACCACCGGACCCATCTCGGCGGCGTCGTCGACGCCTGGCCCGACCTGGATCGCGGCCGCGCGTTCGCGGAGCTTGTCGACCAGCACGTCACCGGCTTCGCCCACGGCCACGACGGCCGAGATCGCCATGCAGCGTTGGCCCGCCGAGCCGTACGCCGCGGCGGTGATGTGGTCGGCGGCGAAGTCGAGGTCGGCGTCCGGCAGCACGACCGCGTGGTTCTTCGCGCCACCGAGAGCTTGGACACGTTTGCCCGCGCGAGAGGCCCGCTCATGGACGTACCTCGCGATCGGGGTCGACCCGACGAACGACACGGCCGAGATCCCCGGATGGTCCAGGACCGCGTCGACGGCTTCCTTGTCGCCGTGGACGACGTTGAAGACGCCGTCGGGCAGGCCGGCACGTTGCCACAGCTCGGCCACCAACGTGGACGCGGACGGGTCACGCTCGGAGGGCTTGAGGACGAAGGTGTTGCCGCACGCGATCGCGATCGGGTGCATCCACATCGGCACCATGACCGGGAAGTTGAACGGCGTGATCCCGGCCACCGCGCCGAGTGGCTGGCGGAAGGAGTACGCATCCACACCGGTCGAGACCTGGTCGGAGAACTCGCCCTTGAGCAGGTGCGGAATCCCACAGGCGAACTCCACCACCTCGAGGCCGCGCTGGACCTCGCCCTTCGCGTCGGAGACGACCTTGCCATGTTCGGCGGTGACGATGCGGGCCAGGTCGTCGACGTGGGCGTTGACGAGTTCGCGGAACGCGAAGAGGATCTTCGCCCGCCGTGTGAGCGGGACGTCCTGCCATGCCGTGAACGCCTTGGTCGCCGTGGCGACCGCGAGGTCGACGTCGGCGGCAGAGCCCAGCACGACGTCGGCCTGCCGCGCGCCGGTGGCGGGGTTCCACACCGGTCCACGCCGCGAGGACCCACCCGGCGTCGACGCGCCACCGATCCAGTGCTCAACGGTTCTCGGCTCGACAACCCTTGCCTCGTTGGTGGTCGACATCTCATACCCCTTGCTTCACAGGTACTCCGCCTACAAGTAGTGCCGCTGGCTCGGCTTGTTGGTGTCGTAGTCCTCACGCGCCTTGCGGGTGGACTCGAGCGCCGACACCTCGGCCACCGGCACGTCCCACCACGCGTCGGAGGACGGCGCGCCGGCGAGCGGGTCGGTCTCGACGTGGACGAGGGTCGTACGCCTGGCCTCACGCGCCTTCGTCAACGCCGTCCGCAACTCTTCGATCGTGCCGGCGCGAAGCACATCCGCACCCAGGCTCGCCGCGTTGGCGGCGAGGTCGACCGGCAGCACGTCGCCGTCGAGCGCGCCCGTCTCCGGATTGCGGTAGCGGTAGCTCGTGCCGAACCGTTGCGCGCCGACGCTCTCCGACAGCGAACCGATCGACGCGAAGCCCTGGTTCTGCACGAGGACGATGATGAGCTTGACGCCTTCTGAGACGGCCGTGACGATCTCCTGGGCGAGCATGAGGTAGGAGCCGTCGCCGACGAGGACGATGACGTCGCGGGTCGGGTCGGCCATCTTGACCCCGAGCCCGGCGGCGATCTCGTAACCCATGCAGGAGAATCCGTACTCCACGTGGTACTGCTTCGGGTCCCGCGTCCGGAACAGCTTGTGCAGCTCGCCGGGCATGCTGCCCGCCGCGTTGATGACGACGCCCCGCTCCCCCGCCGCCTCGTTGACCGCACCGATCACCTCGGTCTGCGCGGGCAACGGGGCGTGTTCGGCGCCGTAAGCAGTGTCAACCACTCCTTGCCAGGCGTCCGAGAGCTCCCGCGTACGTTGGCGATACGTCGCGTCGACCTGCCATCCGGCCAGAAGTTCCGACAGCGCCTCGAGGGCGGTACGGGCGTCGGCGACCAGGCCAGTCGCCGCGTGTTTGGCCGCGTCGAACGCCGCCACGTTGACATTGACGAATCGCACGTCCTCGTTGGCGAAGAGGCTCCTCGACGCGGTGGTGAAGTCGCTGTAGCGGGTGCCGATCCCGATCACCACGTCCGCCTCGGCCGCGACGGCGTTGGCGGCCGTCGTGCCCGTCGCGCCGATCGCACCGACACTGCACGGGTGGTCCCAGGACAGGGAGCCCTTGCCCGCCTGGGTTTCCCCCACGGGGACGCCCGTCGCCTCGGCGAAGGCCGCCAGCGCCTGCGTGGCGCCCGAGTAGATCACCCCGCCCCCGGCGACGATCAGCGGTCGCCGCGCCGAGCGGATCAGCGCCACCGCCCGGTCGAGCGCCGCCGGCTCCGGTACCGGTCGTGCCACATGCCAGATCCGTTTGGCGAGGAACTCCTCCGGCCAGTCGTACGCCTCCGCCTGCACGTCCTGCGGCAACGCCAGCGTCACCGCACCCGTTTCAGCTGGGTCGGTGAGCACCCGCATCGCCGCCAGCGCCGCCGGGACCAGCTGCTCGGCACGGTTGATCCGGTCCCAGTATTTCGAGACCGGGCGCAGGCAGTCGTTGACGGACACGTCGTAGGATCGCGAGTCTTCCAGCTCCTGCAGCACCGGGTTGGCCACCCGGGTCGCGAAGATGTCGCCCGGCAGCAGCAGGACGGGGATCCGGTTGATGGTCGCCAGTGCCGCGCCGGTGACCAGGTTCGTCGCGCCCGGACCGATCGACGTCGTACACGCGAACGTCTGCAGCCGGTCCTTCATCCGCGCGTAGCCGACGGACGTGTGGACCATCGCCTGCTCGTTGCGGGACTGGAAGTATGGAAGCTCGGCCGGATCCCGCTGAGCTGACTCGACCAGTGCCTGGCCGAAGCCCGCGACGTTGCCGTGGCCGAAGATGCCGAAGCAGCCGGCGATGAGGCGTTGCTCGACACCGTCGCGTTCGGTCCACTGCTGGGCGAGGAACCTCGCCAGCGCCTGCCCGACCGTGAGCCTGACTGTGCCCATGGACGCTCACCCTCTCGCTGTGGTCATCGGCGATCTGTGGTCATCGGCGATCTGTGGTCAAAGGCAACCTGGGATCGACCGGCTGGTCGTTCCAGGTCGTCCGGATCCAGGCGTACTCCGGGTCGTCACAGATCAGCCAGTCGCGTTCCTCGCCCGGCCCGGCCATGACGTTGAGGTAGTACATGTCGTAGCCGGGCATCGCCATCGACGGTCCGTGCCAGCCGTGCGGGATTGTCACGACGTCACCGCTGCGTACCTCGGCGAGCACGTCGATCGGCCGGTCATGCGTACCGTAGACCCGCTGGAATCCCTTGCCCGGTTGGCCGTCCGGGCCGTTCGCGACCTCGAAGTAGTAGATCTCCTCCAGCGGACACTCCTGCCCCGGCCGGTCCTCGTCGTGCTTGTGCGGAGGGTAGGACGACCAGTTGCCGCCAGGCGTCAGGACCTCGACCGCGATGAGCTGGTCGGCCTCGAAGACACCTGCGGCGCAGAAGTTGTGCACCTCGCGGCTGCACTGCCCGGCGCCGCGCAGCTCCACTGGAACGTCCTTCGCCGCCCCGTGGCGCGCTGTCAACCGTGTCTTGCATCGCGCCGACGGCAACGCCACCGTGGCACCCCGCGGCGCCTCGATGGTCACGTCGGCGTCCCGCGGCACGTAGGCGAAGTCACTCACGCCGGCGAAGACATCCGGACGCCCGTCCAGCTCGAACGTCTCGCCGTCGCACCGCACCACCACACCCTCGCCGGCCAGCGGGAGGACGACCATCTCCTCGTCGCCGGTCGAAAGCGACTGCGTCCCCCCGGGAGGCAGCTCCAGCACCCGCAGACCGCTGTAGGTCCAGCCAGCACGTTGCGGCGTCAACGCCAACGTCCATGGAGCTTCCGCGAGTGATCCGGCGGGCAGGTGGTGGTTCACGCGTCCTCCTTGCCGGGCAACAGGCTCACCGCGGTGTCGACCGCGGCCGCGACGTCACCGTCGGGCGGATAGAGCAACGACCGGCCCACGACGAGCCCGCGGACGGTCGGAAGTGCCAGGGCCTTCTCCCAGCGGGCGTACGACTCGTCCGGATCTCCCTGGACCTCGCCACCGAGCAGCACGATCGGCAGGGTGGTCGCGGCGGCGACGCGTTCCATGCCGCCCGGCTCGGCCACGACGGGCAGCTTGAGCCAGGTGTAGGCGCTCGTCGTCCCCAGGCCCGCGGCGATCACCGCCGACTGGACGACCGCGTCCGCCGTCAGGTCATTGACCAGCCGGCCGTCGACCCGTCGCGCCATGAATGGCTCGACGAGTGCCATCAGACCGCGCCCGGCAAGGGCACTGACGGCCTGTGCGCACCGGTGCAGCGCCGCCGCCGACGCGCCGTCGGCCGAGTCGATCCGGAGCAGCATCTTGCCGGCATCGAGGCGTGCTCTGGCGATCCCCTCCGGGTCGTACGCCGTGAACCGGTCGTCGATCTCGAACGCCGTCCCCGGCAGGCCGGCCCGGTTCATCGAACCGATGACGACCTTGTTCTCCAGCGCACCGAGCAGCAGCAGGTCCTCCACGACGTCAGGGGCTGCCAGCACGCCGTCGACCCCGGGCCGGGTGAGTGCGACCAGCAACCGGGCAAGGAGGTCCGGCCGGTCGGCCATCGCCATCGACCGGTCGCCCGCCCGCAACGCCCCGCGCGCCGGATGGTCGGCCGCGATGACCATGAGCCGGCCCGAACGCCCGACCAGCGGCCGGCGGGCACGTGCCGTGTAGGCGGCGGCCACCGCGCCAGGCTCACACATCCGGAGGGAGACCAGCTCGCTCACCTCGACCCGCGACGTGTCAGCCATCGGCGCCCGCCGGCCCCTGCATCACGCCCGGAGCGTCCGCAAGGAGCTGCCAGACCGCGGCCTCGTCCGGCATCGCGTCGGCGCACGCCAACCGCGCCGCGACATAGGCACCTGCGGCGTTGGCGAACCGGATCACCTTCTCGAGCTCCCAGCCGGCGAGCAGACCGTGGCACAGTGCTCCGCCGAACGCGTCACCGGCGCCCAGACCGTTGACAACCTCGACGGGGACCGGCGGGACGACCACCTCGTCCGTCCGCGTCCGCGCGAGCACGCCTTTCGGCCCCTGCTTGACGATCGCGAGCTCCACGCCCCTGTCAAGGAGGGCTTGCGCCGCCTTGTCCGGGTCTCGCGTACCGACCGCGATCTCGCACTCGTCGAGGTTGCCGACCGCCACCGTGGCGTGCTCGACCGCACCGCCGATCACCGCACGTGCCTCGTCGGTGTGCCAGAACATCGGGCGGTAGTCGAGGTCGAGCACGGTGTGGGCCCGGTGCTTTCGGTCACGCAGTGCCGCGAGCGTCGTCGACCGGCTGGGCTCCTCCGACAGACCGGTGCCCGTCACCCAGAAGATCCGGGCGGCCGCGATGGCCTCCCGGTCGAGCTCGCCCGGGTGGATCTCCAGGTCGGGCGCCTTGGGATAGCGGTAGAAATACAACGGAAAGTGGTCAGGTGGGAAGATCTCGCAGAACACCACCGGCGTCGGCAGCCCCTCGACCGCCGAGACGTACGCATCGTCCACGCCGAACCCACGCAGCGCCCGGTGGATGTAGTCGCCGAAGGGATCCGCGCCCGTACGGGTGATCACCGCGCTGCGGCGACCGTGCCGGGCCGCCGCCACCGCGACATTAGTGGCGCTGCCGCCGAGGAACTTCCCGAACGTCGTGACGTCCTGGAGTGCAACGCCGATGTCGTTGGGATAGAGGTCCACGCTGACCCGACCCATCGTGATCAGGTCATAGCTCTCGCCCGCGGTCATGGGACCTCCTTCGTCGCCCGCATGACCAGGGTGCCGTGTTGACTCATGACCTCACCTCGTCCGGTCACTGGGGCGGCACCTCCTGGGCGATCTCCTCGACGCGTACCGACCTACCTTCCCTCCTGGAACGCTCGCACGCGTGCGCGACACACAAGGCCGCGAGCGCGTCCTCACCACGACACGGCGACTCGATCCGGCCGGCGGCGACGTCGACGAACGCCCGCAGCTCGGCGACATAGGCCTCGGAGAAGCGCTCGGCGAAGTTCGCGTACGCCGGACCGCCGGGCCACGTCACACCGGGCTCGGCCGACCACGCCGGCAACCGCTCGTCCAGGCCGGCGATGACGGTCCGCTGCGAGCCGTGCAGCTCCAGGCGTACGTCGTAGCCCGAGCCGTTGTAACGCGACGCCGCCAGCGCGACCAGGGTGCCGTCGTCGAGCGTCAGGAGCGCGTTGGCAGTGTCGACATCGCCCGCCTCGGCGAAGAAGTCCGCACCCCGGTTGGCACCGGTCGCCATCACCTCGACGACCTCGTGTCCGGTTACCCAGCGCACTGCGTCGATGTCGTGGACACTGCAGTCGGCGAAGATCCCTCCGGAGGCAGGGATGTACGACGAGTGCGGCGGCGCGGGGTCGAGCGTGCACGCCCAGACCGCATGCAGCCGACCGAGCTCGCCGGCGGCCAGAGCCTCCCGCGCGGCCGCGTAGCCCGCGTCGAACCGCCGCTGGAACCCCATCTGGAGCGGGATTCCCGCGGCCGCCACCGTGGCCAACGTCTCATGGGTGCCCGCGAGGTCCGACGCCAGTGGCTTCTCGCAGAACGCCGGCACCCCGGCCGCGGCGGCCAGGTGGACGAGCTCGGCATGCGCCTGCGTCGCGGCGGCGATCACCACGCCGTCGGGCCGGCTCGCGAAGAGCTCCGCAACGCTGCCGGCGGCAGCGATGCCCAGCTTCTCGGCGGTCTCGTGCGCGCGGGCCACGTCGGCGTCGGCCAGGAACACCGACTCCACGATCTCGAGGTCGTGAAGGGTCTGGGCATGCAGGGATCCGATCCGGCCCACCCCGATCAACCCGATTCGCATCCAGCCTCCCGCCTCGGGTGCCTGCCGTCGTCGTGTGCGAGGAATTCTCCTCGCCCGACGGACATCCCGGCCGAGTTTTCTCCAGCAATACTGACCTGTCAACAGTTTGTAAGGACATTCTGACGTTAGGCTGTCCGCAGCTGCATGCGGCACACTGGTGCTGGTCCGGACGTTGATCCGGCTGACCATGCCGTACGCCGGACGAGGGAGGAGCCGGGCGTGACCCCACTCGCCGTGACGGTCGACCGGCGCAGCCCGGTGCCGCTCTACTTCCAGGTCGCCCAGCAGATCGAGCAGTCGATCGTCGCCGGCACGCTCGCCCCCGGTGCCCGGCTACCCAACGAGATCGTCCTCGCCGATCAGCTCTCGCTCTCCCGCCCGACCATGCGCCAGGCCATCCGCCACCTCGTCGACAAGGGGCTGCTGGTCCGCAAACGCGGCGTGGGCACGCAGGTGGTGCAGTCGCAGGTACGCCGATCGATCGAGCTGTCCAGCCTCCACGACGACCTCGCCCGGGCCGGTCAGGAACCCTCCACGACCGTGCGGGACCTGCGCGTCGTCGCGGCACCTGAGAAGGTCGCGAGCGCCCTCGGTCTGGCGGCCGGATCTTCCGTGCTGCGGATCCGGCGCCTGCGCTGCGCCCGGGGCGAACCACTCGCGCTGATGACCAACTACCTGCCCGAGGACCTGGTGAAGATCACGGCGGCCACCCTGGAAGAGCGCGGGTTGTACGAAGTCCTGCGTACGGCCGGCGTCCAGCTCCGCGTCGCCCGGCAGACGATCGGCGCCCGTCCCGCCACCGCCACCCAGGCGAAGGACCTCCGCGAGCCCAAGGGTGCGGCCCTGCTCACCATGACCAGGACGGCGTACGACGACGTGGGCCGCGCGGTGGAGTTCGGCTCGCATCTCTACCGCGCCTCGCGCTATTCGTTCGAGCTCACCCTCATCGAGCGCTGACCCAAGCGCGCGCGGTGAACGGGAAACCCGCTACAGGTCGGAGAGGCGGTCGACGCGGGCGCGGAGGCGTTCGTGGGCCGGTCGGCGGGTGCGGCGGCGGCGGAACAACCGGATGTTCTCCCGGGCCAGGTCAGCCGCACCGACCATCCCGGCGTCGTTGCCCAGAGCGGCCCGCAGGATCTGCGCCTCCGGACGGAAACCACGCCCGGTCAGCGTCCGACGGAACGTGTCCCGCGCCGGACCGAGGAACAACTCGCCTGCCTGCGACACTCCCCCGCCGACGACGAACGTGCCCGGGTCGAAGGCAGCCGCGATGTTGGCCAGACCGACTCCCAGCCAGCGGCCGACCTCCTCGAACAGCTCCACCGCCACCGGGTCGCCGTCCTTGGCCGCCTCGGTGATCGACGGCCCGGTGATCCGGCCTGGATCACCACCCACCCGGTCCAGCAGGTTCTGCGCCACCGGCGACCCGGACGCCGCCAGCTCACGCGCCTCGCGCACGAGGGAGTTGCCACTGGCGTACTGCTCCCAGCAGCCGCGGTTGCCGCACTCGCACCGATGACCACCGGGGACGACGGTCATGTGGCCGAACTCCCCCGCGACGCCGTACTTCCCGCGCAGCATCACGCCATCGGTGATCACGGCGCCGCCGATCCCGGTGCCGAGCGTCACACAGACCAGGTGGCTCTCGCCCTGGCCGGCCCCGAAGCGCCATTCCGCCCACGCGGCGGCGTTGGCGTCGTTCTCGATGACCACCGGCAGCCGGATCCGTCGGCGGACGGCATCTCGCAGCGGCTCGTGCCGCCAGGCGAGGTGGGGTGAGAACAGCACGGACGAGCCGGTGACGTCGATCCAGCCAGCTGCACCGATGCCGACGGCGGTCACCTCGTGCCTGTCGCGGAGCTCGGCCACGACGGTCGCGATGGTGTCCTCGGTCGCTCTCGGGCTGGTCGAGGGCGTGTCTCGACGAAGACGTTCGAGGACGTTCCCCTCAGGATCGACCACCCCCGCGGCGACCTTCGTACCCCCGATGTCGACCCCGATCGTGAGCGCGTGGATGAACGCCATCAGCGCCGCCGCGCCAGGTCGGCGGCACCGATGATGCCCGCTTCGTTGCCGAGCGTCGCCAGCCGGATCTCGAGGACGGGACGATGGCCCCGCGCGGTGAGCTGGCGTCCGAACGACTGGCGCGCGGGTTCCAGCAGCAGGTCACCGGCCTCGGAGACGCCACCGCCCACCACGACGGCCGCCGGGTCGAGCACCGCGGCCAGGGAAGCGATCCCTTCGCCGAGCCAGCGGCCGAGGTCCTCGAGAAGCTCACGGGCCGCCACATCGCCCTCGGCCGCGGCAGTGCTCACCATCGGTCCCTCGATCCGGTCCGCCTGACCGTCGGCAAGCTCGAGGAGGCGGGCGGCCTGCGGTGGGCTCGAACGGGCGAACTCGCGTGCCTCCCGCACCAGAGCACTGCCGCTTGCGTACTGCTCCCAGCAGCCCTTGTTGCCGCAACCGCAGAGGTACCCGCCGGGGACGACCCGAAGGTGGCCGACCTCGCCACCGACGCCGAAGGCGCCCCGGTAGAGCTCACCGGACAGGACCAACCCGCCGCCGAGCCCGGTGCCGATCGTCAACAGGATCATGTCGTCGACGTCGCGGCCCGCGCCGAACTGGAACTCCGCCCAGGCCGCCGCGTTGGCATCGTTCTCCACCACGACCGGAAGCGACGTGCGCTTCTCGACCGCCTCCTTGAGCGGCTCGTCGCGCAGCGCGAGGTTGGGGGCGAACAGGACCGTCGAGCGGCTCGCGTCGACGAAGCCGGCCGCGCCGACCCCGATCGCCTCGGCGTCGTGGTCCGCCCGGAGCTCGGCAACAACGTCCACGATCGCGGCGACGATCTCCTGCGGGCTCGTTGCCGGGGTCTCCTTCCGGGCCTCGGCGACAATGGCGCCAGCCTCGTCGACCAGGCCGGCAGCGATCTTGGTGCCACCCACGTCGACACCGATGGTCAGCCGCGACTCACCCACGACGCCCTGCCCTTCTCACGCGTCAATGTCCCGAACCGACCGTCTCGGCGGCATCCGGGATTCGGGCTTCCACCTGCTGACCAACCGGTCGGCCGGCCATTCCATTGCCCCGGCCGAGGCTACCCAATCCGGTGCAACGCACCGTGCGGCGCCCAGCGAACACGCGACGCCGTCAGCCCTGCTCGACCTTCTTCTTCAACTCTTTCAACGCGGTGTCGATGATGACCTTCTCCGCCTTGCGCTTGATCAGACCGATCATCGGGAACGTGACGTCGACCGCGAGCTGGTAGGTGACCTCGGTGTTGCCGCGCCCCTTGTCCCGCAGGGTGTAGGAACCGTCGAGCGATTTCACGACCTTCGCCTCGACGAGCGACCAGCGCACCTCGCGGTCGCCGTCCCACGCGTAGGAGAGGGTGTAGTCGTCCTTGATCGCTCCGGCGTTGAGCACGAAGTGAACCTGGTCGGCGCGGCCATCGGGATGGACCGCACGGACCTCGACCTCCTTCACCGCCGCGGCCCAACTCGGGTAGGCCTCGAAGTCAGCGATGACCGACATGATCTTTGCTGGCTCCGCGACGATCGTGACGCTCGAACTCGTCTGATCTGGCACTGCGCCCTGCCCCTCTACTACCTACCGGTGTGCTGTTGGACGGCGCTTTCCTGCTGGGTTCACCAACTTACCGGAGATCGCGCGGTCAGCGGTCCCACACCGGCTCAGGGACCTCGCACACCTGTCCTTCGGCGGAGAAGGTCACAAACCGGTCGAACGAACGGACGAACCAACGGTCATGCGTCACCGCCACCACCGTGCCGTCGAACTCGTCCAGCGCGGCCTCCAGCGCCTCCGCCGACGCGACGTCGAGGTTGTCGGTGGGTTCGTCGAGAACCAGCATCGTGGCCGGATCCCGCCGCGTACCGGCATCGCCGGTCTCGAGCAGCAGGATCTGAAATCTCGCCTGCTGGCCACCGGAGAGAGTTTCGAAACGTTGGTCCCGTGCGCCGGTGAGTTCGTACCGGTGCAGCATCGGCGCCGCCTGGTCGACCTGGAGCGCGCAGTCCTCCCAGAGGATGTCGAGCAACCTTCGCCCGGCGAGGTCGGGTCGCTCGTGCGTCTGTGAGAAGTGCCCGGGCACCACGCGGGCGCCGAGCTTCCACTCTCCTTCGTACGCCACCGTGTCGAGCGTCGGCCAGCCGGCGAGCAGCCGGAGAAAGTGCGACTTGCCGGTCCCGTTCGCGCCGAGCACGGCCAGCCGCTCGCCGTAGAACACCTCCAGGTCGAACGGCTCGGTCAATCCGCGCAGGGCGAGCCCACGACAGGTCACGGCCCGTACGCCGGTACGCCCACCGGCCAGCCGCATCCGGATCTGCTGCTTCCGCGGCGGCTCCGGTGGTGGCCCGGCCGCCTCGAACCGCTCCAGGCGGTTCACCGCCACCCGCGTCTTGTTCGACTTCGCGAGGCGGAGCATGTCGACCAGCGCCTGGAGCTTCGCGCGCTCCTCGTCCCACCGGCGACGGAGTTCCTCGAACCGCGCGTGCCGGTCGAGGCGGGCCTCGTGGTAGGAAGCGAAGCCGCCGCCATGCACCCACGCCGTGTTGCCGTTCGTACCGCCTTCCAACGTCACGATCCGGCCGGCGGTCGCCGCCAGCAGCTCACGGTCGTGGGAGACGTAGAGGATGGTCTTCGGTGACTCGACGATCCGCTGCTCCAGCCAGCGCTTGCCGGGGACGTCGAGGTAGTTGTCGGGCTCGTCGAGGACCAGCACCTGTTCCGGCCCACGCAGCAGGGCCTGCAGGACGAGCTTCTTCTGTTCGCCTCCGGACAGGGTGGTGACGTCGCGATTTCGCAACCGTTCGTACGGCAGTCCGATGGCCTCGGTGCAGCAGGTGTCCCAGACGACCTCGGCGTCGTAGCCGCCAGCGTCGGACCACTCCGCGAGGGCCGTGGCGTAGGCGAGCTGGGTGCGCTCGTCGTCGCGGTCCATCATCGCCAGCTCGGCAGCGTCGAGGGCCGCCGCGGCGGCGCGCACCCGGTCTTGAGCGACCGAGAGCAGCAGGTCGCTGACGGTCGCGGCACCCTTGCCGGTGCCGATGAACTGCGGCATCACACCCAGGCCGCCGCTGCGCGTCACCGTGCCCGACGCCGGTTCGAGCTCTCCGGCGATGATGCGGAGCAGCGTCGTCTTGCCGCAGCCGTTGGCGCCGATCAGCGCGACCTTGGCACCGTCGCCGACGCGGAGGTCGACGTCGGTCAGAAGCGCCCTGCCGTCCGGGAGCTGGTAGCGGATGTCGGCGAGCTCGATGTGCCCCACGCGAGCCCAGTCTGGTGAGACGGCGTGCTCTCGTGCCAGCCAATTACCCGCTGGCGCGCGGAGCGCTCAGCCGTGATGCGCCGCGTAATGGGCCGCGAGCAGGTCCTCGCCCCAGTCTCGGCGCAGGTCCCGCCAGACCGAATGGATGTGGTTGGCGTCGTTCTGGGTGTTGTCGTACTCCACCAGGAACGTCGGGCCGACGACCGCGTAGTAGTGGCCCTCACCGCGCTGCTCCGACCCCGCCCAGCTGAACGTCACCTGCTCGAGCCCGGTGTCGACCGCCTCCAGCCAGGCGGTCTCCCCCAGCTCGGGAGGCACCCGGTCGAAGTAGTGGCGGACGAGCTTGGTGAGGTGCTCCTGTTGGTCGGCATCCATGTCGGAGTACGCAAGTCCGCGGGTGATCACGCTCGGGTCCGCCACCGGATCACGCCGAGTGAGGATGTCGTCCGGCGCCAACTGGTCGACGATCGCGACCGTACGGCGCTCCGCGTCCATAGCACCCAGGACCGCACGGCCGAGGTCCTCCGCGTCGGCGAGGGTACGAAGACCGGCGTGCGGCCCGCTCGGGACCACGGCGGGGTTGGCGCCGAAGAACTGCGGAGTGGCGGCTACGGCGTCACCCACCACCGTGAGGTGCGCGGCCAGATGGTGGCCGTTGACCCGCCACGCCCAGGGTCGCGTGCCGGTCGGATCGCCGAGGACGCGGACCCAGTACGCCACGGGGTTGCGCTGCAGCCACATCGCGTTGTCGACCTCGCGTTCGATGTCACGCAGGATCGACTCGAGGGCCATGATCGCCTGCGCTTCACCGAGCCCGCGCGCGCTGAAACCGGTCTCCAGCAGCGCCAGGGCGAGTTCGCGCTGGCGCTCGGTCATGTCGGCGAGCGCGAGTCCAGGGCGCGGTCCGGGCAGATAGGTCCACGCGCGGTGGTCATCGGTGTCGAACGCCGCCGTCGCCTGCGACCGCTGCTCGGGGTCGAGCGAGGTGAGGAACGCCGATGCCGCCGAGGCCATCCGGTTCGCCGCGCCTCGTTGCTGTGATCCGGGCATGCGCCGCCTCCTGCTGATTCGTGCCGTACTCACGACCTGGCCAGCGTATCCGCGCGCGTTCGCGTGCCTCGCCAGTCGCCGCTGGCGGCTGTCCTCCATCGGCCCTCGGACTCGCCGGCGGAGCGCCAGATACCTGCGCCGGCCGATGCCTTCGGGGTCAGGCCACGGTTCATGATCAAGAGGCAGGAAACCGGGGAAAGCGGTCCCGCAGTTGCCAGTTTGCCGCCTCTTGATCATGAAGGACGGTCCGCCGGGTCCAGCTCCCGCGGTGTGGACGGGTTGCCACGACTGGCCGACTCCTGGCCGGGTAGGTGTGGACGCATGGCTCGTACGCCGAAGCGGACCGCCGCGGAGTTCGTGCCCGCCGACGCCGACCTCGAGGAGCTGAAACGGGCGGCCAGGTCCTGCCAAGGTTGCGACCTCTACAGGGAAGCGACCCAGACCGTCTTCGGCGACGGTGATCCGGACGCCCGCGTGGTGCTGGTGGGTGAGATTCCCGGCGACCAGGAAGACCGGCAGGGACAGCCGTTCGTCGGCCCGGCGGGCCGGGTGCTCGACCGGGCGCTGGAGGATGCCGGCATCGACCGGGACCGTACGTATGTCACGAACGCCGTCAAGCACTTCAAGTTCACCCGAGCGGAGCGCGGTAAGCGCCGGCTGCACAAGACGCCGACACGGACCGAGATCGTCGCGTGCCGGCCGTGGCTCGTCGCGGAGCTCCAGGTGGTCGATCCCGAACTGCTGATCTGTCTGGGAGCGACTGCGTCCAAGGCGGTACTGGGAACGGACTTCAAGGTCACCGTCGACCGCGGCAAGCTCCTGCCCTGGCCGGACCTCTCCGAGCCTGCCGGTCCGTCGGCCGCCCGCGCCGGACGCGCCGGCCGCGGGAGAGGCCCGGAGCCGCGGGTGCTCGCGACGATCCATCCGTCCGCGGCGCTGCGGGCCGAGGACCGCGAGGAGGTCTACGCCGGGCTCGTCGCCGATCTCCGCGTCGCAGCGAGCGCCCTCGGATCGTAGGTCCCGGCACGGGCGCGCGAGGCTCCCGCAATCGCACTTGACGCGCGATCCGGCCGCGGGCAGGCTGACCGAACCAGAACCAGGCCGTCCACATGGACGCACGTACACGCATGCAGGGAGAGGGGGTGCGCCGCGTTGAACCTGCCGAGGATGATCGTGCCCACGCCGCCGCCCCGAGCCTCTCGCTGAGCCTGCTCAGCACCCTCTGACCACACCAAGCTGAGGCGGGCGGCGGCTACTCCAGCTTCGCGGAGGTCCGCTTGTCCCCCCGTGTCCGTGCCGCGTTCCTCGACGCGCTCGACGTTCGTCCCGATCCCTTCCAACTCCAGGCCATGGCCGCGCTCGACGACGGGCGTTCGGTGCTCGTCATGGCACCCACCGGCGCGGGTAAGACGTTCGTCGCCGACTATGCGGTGGCCCGCACTCTGGCCGCCGGCACCAGGGCCGTCTACACCACGCC
This sequence comes from Actinopolymorpha sp. B17G11, assembly GCF_040196095.1. Taxonomy (NCBI): domain Bacteria; kingdom Bacillati; phylum Actinomycetota; class Actinomycetes; order Propionibacteriales; family Actinopolymorphaceae; genus Actinopolymorpha; species Actinopolymorpha sp. B17G11. The sequence continues at coordinate 69,076 of NZ_JBEFTW010000011.1, read as the reverse complement.
GCTGAAGGCCCTCAGCAACCAGAAGCACCGCGATCTCGCCGCCCGCCTCGGCCCGGACCGGGTTGGCCTCATCACCGGTGACCGGGTCGTCAACCCGGACGCCCCTGCGCTGGTCGTCACGACCGAGGTGTTGCGGGCGATGCTCTACGACCACGCCACTGCGTTGTCGACGTTGGGCGCGGTGATCCTCGACGAGTTCCACTACCTGCAGGACATCGAGCGTGGCGCGGCCTGGGAAGAGATCGTGATCCACACGCCCTCCCACGTCCCGCTGGTGTGCCTGTCGGCGACGATTCCCGACGTCGAGGCAGTGCACGCGTGGCTGGCGCAGGTGCACGGCCCGACCGAACTGGTCGTCGCGGCGCATCGGCCGGTCACGCTCAACCACCTCTACGCCGTGGGCAACCTCCGCCGCGCGGCACCGCTCCTGCTGCCGATGTACGTCGACGGGCGGGTGAACACGACGGCGGAGCTCCTCGACGGCGCCCGCAGGGACACCCGCGGCGAAGGGCTCCGCGTCCGGGACCGGGACCGGCCGGTGCCGCCGGAGCGCGGAGACCTGATCGCGCATCTGCAGGCGAACGACCTGGTGCCGGCCATCTGGTTCGTTCTCTCCCGCGGCGGTTGTGACGAGGCGGTCTCGGGATGCGTCGACGAGGGCGTGCGGCTCACCAGCGAGTCCGAGCGGGTACGGATCCGTTCCCTGGTCGGCGAGGCCCTGGTGCCGCTGTCGGCTGGCGAGCTCCGGGCGATCGGCGCCGGAGGGTGGCAACAGGCGCTCGAGGCGGGCGTCGCCGCCCACCATGGCGGGCTGGCGCCGGTCCAGCGGGAGGTCGTGGAGGCCGCTTTCGCGCAGGGGCTGGTGAAGGTCGCGTTCGCGACCGAGACGCTCGCGTTGGGGGTCAACCTGCCGGCGAGGACCGTCGTGATCGACCGGGTCGTCCGGGCAAGTGGCGAGTTGCTCGCCGCGGGCGAGTTCTCGCAGCTCGCCGGGCGGGCGGGGCGGCGGGGTATCGACGAGACGGGTCACGTCGTGGTGCCGTGGTCGCCGCACGTGCCGTTCCATCGCGTCGCGGCCCTGGCCGGCGGGCATCTCGCGTCGATCCGCTCGGCGTTCCGGGTGACGCCCGCCATGGCCGCCAATCTCGTGCGTACCGGCTCGCCTGCCGAGGCGGTGGCCGCAGTCGAGTCCTCGCTGCGACACCACCGCGCGCTCGACCACGCGGAGGTGCTGCGGTCCGACCTCACGGAGCGCCGCGCCGAACTCGCCGAACTCGACGAACTCGCCGCGCTCGAGCCCTCCGACGAGTCCGAGGTCGACGCCGGTGAGGACTCCGTGACGTCCACGGCAGCGGATCGGCGTGAGGTTCTCGACGCGGACCTGGCCGCCGTCGAGCCGGGCGACGTCGTGGTCGACGGCGGCCGTCCGGCGCACGGCCCGGCAGTCGTCCTCGCGGTGGGGACGAAGCGAGGAACGACCTGCGTGGAGGCCATCAGGGCGAACGGTCGGCGGGTTCAGCTCACCCCGTCCACCCTGCGCGGACGACCAACCGTCGTCGCGCGGGTCGAGCTGCCCGCATGGGAACCGACCCGGCGCGGCCACGCCAAGCGCGCCGCCGATGCCCTCGCGCGACTCGACCTACCCTCCGAGGAGTGGGAGCCCGCTCCAGCAGCGACCGGGAAGAGGGCCGCGGCCGCGGACGCGGTGGGGCGGCGCGGTCGCCCGACCCGCCGAACGTCGGGAGCGCGGCGCCGTCGGCTGGTCGAGTCGGTCGGCCAGCTCGAGACCCTCCTGACGGAGAACGCCACAGGTGTACGCAGCGAGCTGGACCGCATGGTGCGCCTCCTCGAACGCCGTGGCCACCTTGCCAACTGGACATTGACAGCATCAGGACAGGCCGTACGGCGGCTGTTCCACCCGTCCGGCTTGCTCCTCGCCGAGTGCCTCGCCGCCGGGATCATGGCGGGGCTCGATCCGCCGTCGCTCGCGTCGGCGACCTCATGGTTCACGGTGCGAAGCCGCCTCGGCGCCCCGCCCTCGACCGGGCTCGCCACGCCCGAACTCGCCCACCGGTGGGCGGCCGTCCGTGACGTGACCCGATCGGTCCAGGCCGACGAGGTGGCCTGCGGGCTCCCGCCGACGCCGCATCCCGAACCGGCACTCGGGGTACCACTTCACCGATGGGCCGGGGGCGCCGCACTCGACGTCGCACTCGCCGGCAGCGGTGTCCTGGTCGGCGATGTCGTCCGCGAGGTACGCCAGGTGGCCGAACTGCTCGATCAGGTGCAGACCGTGCCCGGAGAACACCAGAACGCCGCACAGGAGGCGGCTTCCGCCCTCCGCCGGGGCGCGATCATCGCGGCCGACGGCTACTCTGAGGGCCGCGTTGTGAGGGGCCCGGCGGCATAGAGACCGACGAACCTCCCACAAGCTGGGGTGGGAGGCACACATGGCCGATGTGACGGCGATCGTCGAAGAGCTGCGTCAGGAGATTCCCGACCTGCTCGTCGAGCACCAGATCCCGGGTCTGGCGATCGGGATCTGCGACGCGTCAAAGCGGTTGTGGTCGGCGGGGTTCGGGACGACGAGGGCCGGCGGTGACCAGCCCGTCAGTACGTCCACGATGTTCAGCGTCCAGTCCACGTCGAAGATGTACACCGCAACGGCGGTCATGCTCGCCGTCCAGGACAGGTTGGTCGACCTCGACGAGCCGATCACGACCTACCTGCCGGAGTTCACCGTCCGGAGTCGCTTCGAGACCGCACCCGAACGCCGGATGACCCTGCGGCACCTGCTCAGTCACACCGCCGGCTTCACCCACGAAGCGCCGGTCGGGTCGAACTTCCTTGCCGGCAAGGCGTCCTTCCCCGCCCACTGCCGCAGCATCAGCGACACCTGGCTCCGTTTTCCGGTTGGTCACCACTACGAATACTCCAACCTGGGCATCGATCTGGCCGGCTACATTCTCCAGCGACGAAGCGGGCTTGCGTTCCACGAGTTCGTACGCCGGAACCTGCTCGTGCCACTCGGACTGCTGCGTACGACCTTCGACCACCGGGTGATCGCCCGCGAGACCGACCGGGCGATCGGCCACTCGGCACGAGTCCGGCGCCTCCCGCTGCGGGTCCCGATGGTCCCGGCCGCAGGGCTGTACGCAAGCGTCGACGACGCCCTGCGCTACGTCCGGTTCCACCTTCGCACCGGCGAGCAGCTCCTCGACCCGGATCTGCTGGGCGAGATGTACCGGATCCCGTTCCCGGCACCGGGCCAGCGACGCGGGTACGGGCTCGGCGTCGACTTCGGCACCTGGGATCCCGGGGTCCTCGCCTACAACCACGGAGGTAGCGGATTCGGCTTCCAGTGCATCCTGGCGTGGGTACCGAGCGCCGGCCTCGGGATTGTCGTCCTCACCAACTCACTCGACCAGCGGCTGCCGCTGACGCTCGGCGAACGGGTGATTCGCTCCCTCGTCGACGTTCCGGCGGCGGCCCCGGAGCCGGTGCCACCGGCCGTGGCAGTGACGCCTGACGACCTGGCCCGTTTCGCCGGTGAATACGTCGGGCGAGAAACCATGACGCTCGTCCACGACGGTACGCAGGTGTGGCAGGACGTGGGTGGTGAGAAGAAGCCCCTGCGCGTGGTGGGAAGGGACAGGTGCGTCCAGGAGGACAGCCCCCGTCAGCGTTTCCGGCTCCTCGACGACGGCGAATACGGTTACCTGCAATGCATCGACGACGGCACCACGTACTACCGGAACGACCCGGTGAGCCGTCGACCTCCTGCCGGGCCGGGCCCGGATCCGCAATGGCACGGCGAGTACGCCCTCACGATGAACGGAGTCTCGGTCGCCACCGTCGTACTCCGCGGTGCGGATGGCGCCTCGTTCCTGACGATCGGCGACCTGAGCCGCCGCCTCGACTACCACGCGCCGGGCATCTACCACCTGTGCGACGGCGAGGTGCTTGACCTCACCCGCACTCCCCCGACCCTCGCCAACATCCCACTCCGCCGCACGCACCCGCGCCAGTCGTGATGGTCAGTACTCACCCACCGGCGTCAGTCGTGACGAGCGAACTCAACCGTCGACGCCAGTCGTGACGAGCGAACTCAACCGCCGGCGACGGAGGGGACGATGTGGACCTCCGAGCCGTCACGCAGTGGCGTCGCCAGTCCGTCACGTCGCCGAGACTCCTCGCCGTCGACGTAGACGTTGACATAGCGCCGGAGCCCGCCCTGCTCGTCGCGCACCCGGCGTTCGAGCCGAGGATGTCGGTTGGCGAGTGCGGCGAGCAGGTCGCCCAGCGTCGCCGGCTGGTCGACGTCGAGGTCTATCCTGCTCGCGCCGTCGCAGTCGCCGCGCAGCATGCTCGGGACCAGGACCGTCACCCGCTTCTGCGTACTCACTCCCACCTCATTCACGACGCAACCCTGCCCCAGCATGGCAACCAGGCCCTACGCCACCAGGGCCGCGCGGACGCAGAGGACGTCTGGCAGGTGGGAGGCGACCAGCTGCCAGTGTTCGCCCTCGTCGGCGCTGGCATAGACCTCGCCGTTGCGGGACCCGACGTAGACGCCGGCCGGATCCGCGTCGTCGCAGGCCATCGCGTCCCGTAGGACGCTCGCGTAGAAGGCCTCCGCCGGCAGGCCGGCCGAGAGCGGGGTCCAGGACGCACCAGCGTCCTCGCTGCGGAAGACCCGGAAGCGCTCCTGGGTCGGGAACCGTCGCCCGTCCGCGGTCAGGGGGAAGTTGTAGATCACGCCGGACCGCTGCGGGTGGGCCACCATCGGGAAGCCGAAGTCGCTCGGCAGTCCCTCGGCGATCGAGGACCAGGTGGCTCCACCGTCGTCGGAACGGTAGACGCCGTGATGGTTCTGCGCGAACAGCTGCTCAGGCTGGCGCGCGTTCCGCGCGACCTTGTGCACACACTGGCCGTAGTCGGGGTATTCGTTGTCGGGCAGGAAGTAAGCCCGGATTCCGGTGTTGCTCGCGGTCCAGCTCTTGCCACCGTCGTCGGTGCGGTAGACCCCGCCGGCCGACATCGCGATCAGCAGCTGGTCATGGTCGGTGGGGTGCGGCAGGACCGTGTGGATGGCCTTGCCACCGCCACCAGGCTCCCAGGTGGGCCGGTGCGGGTGGTCCCACAGCCCGCGCACCAGTTCGAAGGTGCGCCCACCGTCAGAGGAGCGGAACAGCGCCGACGGCTCCACGCCGGCATAGATGATGTCCGGTTGGTCGGCCGGGCCGGGCGCGAGCTGCCAGACGCGTTCGAGCGCTTCCCCGGTGTCGGTGGGGAACGCGATCGGTGCCTCCTCCGGCTCGTCCCACGTCGCGCCCAGATCGTCACTCCTGGCGACCGTCGGGCCGAAGTGCGGGTTCGTGACGCCCGCCAGGACCCGCGGCCGCTCACGCCGGGTGTCGAGGCCGACCGCGTAGACCGCCGTCATCGAGAAGTGCGGACCGGTCATGTCCCAGCGACGCCGGTCCTCGCTGCGGGCGAGAAACAGGCCCTTGCCGGTGCCGATCGCGAGAAGAACCGTCATGGGTTCACGCTCCCATCCCGCACATCGGTGTGCGGACACGTCCGACGGCCGCGGATCGCGATCGAGCCCACGCCCGACCAGGGACGGCCGGCGCCTCCCGGCGCATCGCTCAGTATGGACGCTCGTACCGACAACGCGCCGGTGACCGGTGGATTCTGTCCCTCAGATCACCCGTACTGGCGCCGCCCCGGCACCCATCGGAGTCGGTCGGCTACGGCGCCGCGGCACCGCCCCTGGCCAGCGCGTCGTCGACGAACCGCTCGATCCGGACCAGGGCCTGCTCCCTCGTGATCTCGGCGCCGGCCTGGTTGACCGTCTCTCCGGCGTACGGCAGCCAGGACATCGTCCCGGCCCCGGCCAGCGCGTCCCACAGGGGCAGGTGTTCGAGCGGCCGACCGCGGGCCTCGGCGTAGTCCGCCGCGAAGAGGTCCGGCAGGTCGCCGCCGATCAGCGCCAGCTCGACGCGGCAGTTGGCGACGTCGGACTCCGCCGGTTCGATCCGGGCCCCGCTCCAATCGACGACACCCACGACGGCATCGCCGTCGAACAGCACGTTGCCGGGATGGAAGTCGCCGTGGCAGAGCACCTCTGGCTGGGCCGGTCCGAGGAGTCGCAGGCGGTCGACCACCCGAGCGACACCGTCGCTCCGCTCGCCACGCCAGCTCTCCGGCAGGCCGGCCAGGTCGAACGAACGCCACGACGGCGGGCGGCGTACGGCGGGCGGCAGCGGCGGCGACAGATCGGTCCGGTGGATGGCGACGAGCGCCCGGGCGAGTGCGGCAACCCACGCTTTCGGATCCACCGGGTCGTAGCACATCGCGCCCCGGAGTGCCGTCATCACCAGCGCGGGCGTACCGAACCAGCGGCCGGCGAGGTCCACCCCCACCGGCGCGGGTGTCGCCACGCCGCACCGCTGGGCGAAACCCAACCGTTCCCACTCGAGCGCGGCCGTGTCGTCGTCGGCAAGGTAGCGCTTCAGGACGAGGTCGCGGCACAGTCCCTGCCTGTCGCTCACCCGCAGCAGGTGGGTCGCGGTGGCGATCCCGCCGTCGAGCCGGGCGACGTCCACCAGGTCGAACGGCCCGGTGTCGTCGTCCGCCTGCTCCGCGAGCAGGTGCGCGATTCCGGACCGCGACGGTTCGGTGGCGCGGTGCGCCACGAGGCGTGCCACCCGGTCGGCCAGTCTGGTACCCGGGTCCCGGTCGGCCTCCATCTCGTCCTTGACCGCGAAAAGGGCCGCTTTCAGCGCCAGGGCATGCGCACGGCGCAGCCGATCCAGCCGCCGCGCGGACAACCTCGACGGCGGATCACCGCGCAGGAAGACGTGCACCAGGGTCCCGTCGCGCCAGGGCTCCAGCCACAGTTCGGCCGTACCGACGACCGCACCCGCGGCATACCACCGCATTCCTTCGGCGTCGCGGTCGTGGTAGCTCGTCAGCGCGATGTCGGGCCAGCACGAACGCCAGAACGCCGGATCCTTCAGCCGGGCCGCGATCGCTCCCGGCGACGCCACGACGTACGAGTCGTCGGCGATGTCGACGAGCGGCACGCGCACCTCCGTCGCTCTCGGCGCCCGTCCGATCAGACGGGCTCAGCCCGCCGCAGGGTAGCCCAGCAGCGTGCGCAGCTTCGCCACCGACACGTCCCACGTCCAGTTCTCGCGTGCCCATTCGCGGCCGCGTTCGCCCATCGCCCGCGCCTTCCGGGGGTCGCCGAGCAGTCCCGCCACCTTGGCGGCGACCGCGACCGGGTTGTACGGATCGACGACGTACCCCGTCTCTCCGTGCACCACAGCGTCGGGCGCTCCGCCCGAATCCCCCACGATCACCGGCAGGCCGCTCGCCTGCGCCTCGAGGAAGACGATGCCGAGCGCCTCGGGCTCCAGCCCGCCGAGCCGGGTGCGACACGGCATCGCGAAGACGTTCCCCGCGTCGAAGTACGGCGGGATGTCCGTCCACGGCACCGCGCCCGTGAAGACGACGTGCGTGCGTACTCCGGTTTCGTCGGCGAGGCGTTCGAGCGCGGCACGATGCGGACCGTCCCCGACCACCAGGAGCACGGCGCCGGGCACGTCCCGCAGCACGTGCAGCCATGCGCGGATCAGGGTGTCCTGGCCCTTGCGTTCGGTGAGCCGGGCGACACACACCACCACCGGCTGGTCGGCGGAGAGGCCGAGTCGTTTGCGGACGACCTCGCCACCGGTGCCAGGAGCGAACGTCTCGGTGTCGACACCGGGAGTCAGCCGCACCATCCGCCGCGCGTCCTCCGGCGCCAGGGCGCTCGCGATGGCACCACGCGTGTAGTCCCCGAGATAGGTGAGCGCGTCGGTCGTACGCCCGATCCGCCGCAGTGCCTGCCGGGCTCCAGGCACGCGGGCCCACCAGGTCTCGTGGCCATGGGTGAGCCCGACGATGCGGTGCGCACCGGCCGCACGCAGACCGCCTGCGAGCAGACCCAGCGGTGCCGCCGCTCCGAAGAGCACCCGGTCACAACCCTCGGCGCGCAACACCTCGCGGGTACGCCTCGCTACGGCGGTCGTCGGGAGCAACCTGCGCCCCGGGTCGCGGACCACCGGGAACGGCAGACCCGCGTCGTAGGCGCGGTCTCCCGGCATCGCGGCGGTGTAGACGACCACCTCGGTGGGCGGCATCCGGTGGCACAGCGCGAGGACGAACGCCTCGATGCCGCCCTGCCGGGTCGGGAAGTCGTTGGTCACGACGAGAGTGCGCGCCACGTCCACCGACCCTATCCGGACAGATCACCCGCCAGGCAATCCCTCACCGGCGACCAGGGCGGGAACCGGCGGCGCACCCTGCCTGGCCGCCCACCAGCGCACGAGCGCGATCCGTTCCGGCGGCGTCGGATGGGTGGCGAAGAGGCCGGTGACGAGCGGACTCGGCTGCAGCTCACTGCGGTTGGTGACCGCGAGCCAACGCTGGGTCTCGGCGTATCCGGCCGGGTCCCGGGTGAGGTCGAGGGCATGGAGGTCCGCTGCCGTCTCGATCCGCCGTGACACGAGGTTCTGTACCGGTGCGGCGACCAGCGTCCCCGCCGCCACGAACGCCAGCACCAGTGCCACCACGCGCGGGTCCGTCACCGAAGACACCCCCACACGCCGCCCGATCCGGCGACTGTCCAGAGCCAACGCGAGAGTGATGACCGCGGATCCGACAGCGAGTGCCCCGACGAGCGTCCCACGCAGGACATCGTGCCGCTTGGCGTGGCCGAGTTCGTGGGCGACGATCCGGCGGACGTGTGCCGGCGGCGCCCCCACGAGCAGCGTGTCGTAGATGACGAGACGCCAGGTACTCCCGAACCCGGAGACGTACGCATTGAGCCGCGTCGTACGCCTTGACGCATCGGCGACGAACACCTCGCTCACCCGCACGCCGTCGCGCTCGGCGAGCTGGAGCAGCGAGGTGCGCAGCGGCCCGTCCGCCATCGGCGTGAAGCGGTTGTAGAGCGGTTCGACGACCGTCGGATAGACGTACGAACCCAGCACAACCGCCGCTGTCGCCACCGCCGCGGCGGGTGCCCACCACCAGCGGGGAAACCAGCGGGCCAGCCCCACGAGAGCGACGAGCAGAACCGCCGTGACCGTACTCGTCACCACGAACCCGACGAGCAGGTCAGCACCCCACGCCCACCAGCTCTGCGTCGACACGCCCGACCGACGCCGTGCCACCTCCAGCCAGACCTCGAACGGCACCACCGCCAGTCGGATCACCAGGGTCACGACCAGGGCACCCAGGACGACCCGCGCGCACCACCCGCGCACCCGCGGGAAGGCGCGCGCACTCAGGCGTGCACCGAGTGAGGTGAAGCCCAGCACCATCGCCGTGACCATGCCGGCCGCGGTGATGAGGTAGCCCGGCAACCGCACGGACCGCGAGAGCCAGCTGCCGATCGCCACCTCGCCCGAGGTGAAGTCCTCCGCCACCACCTCGTGCGGCGAGGACGAGGCCGCGACCACGTCTCCGGACGGCTGCCACGGCGTCGCCAGGGCGATGGCCACCGCGAGACATCCCCACAGCACCACCGCCACGATCAGGGCAGGCCGTCGTGCGATCCCCCCACTGCGCATGCTTCCCCCGTGTCACCGGATCCTCAGACCCGTCCCCCGAACTCGCCGTTCCCCCTGACCCGCCGTTCCCCCTGCCTCCACGTCGTCCCGCGACGGTCTGGCCCGCTCGCCGTTCAGCCGCCGACACTCGTGACCTGGACGTGCTCTCGCCAGCCAGCCACGAACCGCTCCTCCGTGGTGTTCAGGACGCTTCGATAGACGCGTTCCTCGTCCGCCTTCGTCGTGATGCCGTCCATCGCCTGGTAGAAGTCCACCAGCTTCTCCTCGCCCCACTGCTGGGCGATGTAGCTGCACGCCGTCCACGCGGCCTCGTACGCCTGGTCGAGCTCGTCCGCCCGCGGGTCGAAGTCGGACGTGCTCGGCAGATCGTCGGGTGCATCGGACTCGCGCACCTCGGACAGGAACTCCTGCGCGATGACCGCCGTGGACAGTCCGGCCTCGTTGAAGCCCACGTAGTCGGCGAAGCCTTCGGACAACCAGACCGGCATGTGGCTGACCGTCGCCTGTGCCGCGACATGGGTGGTCTCGTGCGTGAGGACGACGAGCCTGCCGAGGGAGCCGATCTTGTCGAACGTGGCGGGGTTGATGACGATGTGCGACGCCTCCGTCGGCGAGGTGCGACCGACGGACGTGGTGACGGCGGCGACCGCGCCCTGGCTCTCCGCGTCGACGCCCACGACGCGTTCCATCTGGACCTGGGTGGAGGGTGCGATCACGACGACGTACTGTGCCCAGTCCTCGCCCCACACCCTCGTCACTCGCGGTACGGCCTCGTCAGCGGTGCGTGCGTAGCGCTCGAGGCGGGTCCTGGACTCGACGCCGATGAGCAGGCTGTGCTCGCCACGGACGACCGTCACCTTGTCGGTCAACCACAGCGGCGTGGGACCCGACGACGACTCGCCCTCGCGGTCACCCGCGACGTAGGTCCGCCCCTGCCGTTCGACGAACACCATGCGAAGCGTCGACGTCCACGGCTCGCGGTCGGCACCGGTGAGGGTGAACGTCGTGTCGACCTCCGAGACCCACGCCCTCGTCCCGAGCGCCCGCCGGCGTTCGGGGGTGAGTGCACCGGGATCCTCCGCGGGACTGCCGAACCGGAAGTTCTTCGCACCCATGCGGACGAGATTGTCGAAGGTACGTGCCGCGACCTTCGCGTAGTCGGGCGAGCGGGGGTCGATCGTGGCGAGATAGGCGGACCTGTCCCTGCTGCGCAAGGCGGCGGACTGCCGGCGGAGCAGGTCCCTGGCGACGTCGTACCTCGCGGCCGCGAGGTTGCCGGCCCGACTGGAAACGGTGGGTACACCGGAGTCGGTGGCCTCCGCGCGGGGTGTCGCCTCGATCGAACGAACGGTCGCTGCCGACGGGATCGCGACGCCGGTGAGGAGAAACCTGCCCGTGACAAAAACAGCCAGCACGAGCAGACCGCCGCAAACCAAAGCGACGAAGTACTGGACGAAGGCCCGTCCAGGGGTCGAGGCCACCCTGCGTGCGTGCCGCGAAGGATCATCAGCCACCCTCGCATCGTACGGAATTGGGCCCCACCCCTTCCGTGGGAATGGGCAGGCACAAGGCCGTGTCGACGGAGTTCGACGTGGTGCGGACCGTCACTAACCTGGCCGGACCGCGCCGGCGTACGGCATTTCGTCCATGTCGCTGTACTTCACGCCATCACTGGGGTTCGACGCGTGCAGAATCATGCCGTCGCCGGCATAGATCGCCACATGGTGCATGTCGCTGTAGTAGATGACGAGATCGCCCGGCTGCAACTCCGAACGGGAAATCTTGGCCGAGACGGCGTATTGCTCCCGGGACGAGTGGGGGAGGGAGACACCGGCCTGTTCCCACGCGACCATCGTCAGCCCGGAGCAGTCCCAGGTGTCGGGGCCGTCGCCACCGAAGACGTAGGTTTCCCCGACCTGCTGACGGGCGTAGGCGAGGGCGGTGGCGCCGCGGGTGCCACCGGGTGGCGGAGGGGGAATCCGGTCGCCACCTCGGGAGGACCGGTCGGCGAGTCGTTCGCGCTCCTCCGCGGCCGCGAGGCGTTCGCGCTCCTCGGCGGTGAGCCGGTCGAGGAGGGACTGTGCCTTGGCTGCCTTGCTGGAGGCGATCTTGCGGCGGGAGTTGGCTGCTTCCTTGGCTTCGCGGAAGCGGGTGAGCTCGGCCTGCCGGGCCGCCTGCCGCTCGGCGAGTCGCTTCTGCTCGGATTGGAGCTGGCGGAGCCGATCGCCCTGCTGGCCGGCGAAGGCCTTCGCGGTGCTCATCTGGGCGAGGAACTCGTCGGGGTCGTCAGCCACGAGAAGTTGCACGGTGGTGTCGAGACCACCCGTGCGGTATTCGGCGGCGGCGAACTGGCCGATGTCGCCGCGAAGTCCGTTGAGTCGCTTCTGCTGGCGGGAGACATCGGCGTTGAGCGCGCGGACCCGACGGTCGATGACCTTCATCTGGTCGCCGAGCGCGTTGGCCTCCTCGGTGACCTTCTCCGCTTCTTCGTACAGCTGTGCGACCTGCTCACGGACCTCGCTGATGCTGGGCGCAGGCTCGGCGTAGCTGGAGCCGGGAACCGTCGCGATGACGGCCGCGGTGGCGGTGCCGAGAGCGAGCAGCGCACGCCCTGAGGGACGCTTGCGGCGATTCGACACGAGAAGCGATGCCCCTTCCTTCCTCAGACGCCTACCGGGTGAGCTGACGGGTTCGGGCCGGGAAGTCGCCCTACGAAGGTCTCAGCTGCTTGGTGTGCGGCCGAGCACTCCGATTCACCCCGGGTACATGGTGGGTCCCCGGTTCCCTGTCAGATACATGCCCAACAGGGACTAAGCGAAGCATCTGCGCCGACCGGGCTGGTCAGCTCAAAGCGGACAGACACTTGGCGCGCGACTTTAGTGATCGGTCCGTGATCTTTCAAATCGCGGCGGCGTGTCGCTGTCAGGATGAGAAAAGACGCGCGGAAGCACGCTGCGTAAGGGCAATCACATTGAGTAACAAGATCAGCATAATGTTGTCACTCACTCACCGTCAGGCGCGACGACGGTCCCGATCACCGGTGACGGCCATGGTGGCGCTCCGCGGCAGTGGTGGCACCAAGCCGGAATCGGCCAGCACCCGCAACGCCGTCCGGTCAGCTTCGTCGAGGTCGACGTCTGCCAGGCCCACGTCGAGACCGGCCAGGCCGGCAACCGACAGCGCACCGTCAGGCAGGCCGGTACCCGTGCGAGGTCGCTCGGTCTCGGTCGGCGGGCCGCCGAGGAGCACGGTGACCACACAGTCGTGGCAGCCTCGACCTCGCATCGTGCAACGGTCACAGTCGATGTCCATCGGTCCTCCGTCATGCCTGGTGAGCGGCCACGCTGACATGGCACGCACGCGATGACACCGACGCTAGACACGCCCGCCGACAGTCCTGCCGGCTCACCGCCGGCTCACCGCTGGAGCAGACGAACCAACGCGTCGGCGCGCACCGGTCGGGCTCCGCTCCGCCGCACGCCGTCCGCGATCTCGCGGTCACTCGACACCACGACGACGGGACGTCCTTCCGGCTCGGCGGCGGCGAGCTGACGGATGACGTCATCGGCAGTGACCCCGGCCGGGCTGAACCTCACCCGCACACCGCGCGGCACCGCCAGCTGAGGTGGGGTGTCGAGCGTCGCCCCGTCGAAGACGCACGTGACCTCGGCACCCGTCTGGGCGACGATGCCGCCGAGCGCCGTGAGAAGCCTCGTCCGCTGGGTCTGGAGCGGCAGCGCCGGCCAGGCCGTCTTGGTCACGTTGTAGCCGTCGACGATGACGTGCACCTGAGGCAGTGCCAGCAGCGACTCGAGTGGTACGACGTCCTCCGGTCCCGCGAGCTGCCCGCCAGCCGCCGGTGTCGCGGCCGCCACCGCGTCGGCGGGTCGGGAACGCAGTGGTGGGAGGGCGAGCTCACGGCGAAGCCCCTGCGCCGCGTCGACCAGGGTGTCGAGGAGCAGCCGGAGCCGAGCATCGGCCAGGTCGCGATCCTCTCTGCTGGTACGCCGCGCCGACTCGACTGCCGACTCCGCCTCCGCCAGCCGGGACCGGAGCCGCCGGGCCTCCGCATCCATCCGCGCCACGTCCGCGGTCGCCCGTTCACGCGCCTCCGCGGCGAGTTCGGCGCTGCGCGTCGCCTCCGCCTCGGCCTCCTTCACCCGGTCACGGGTGTGCCGGAGCGTACGACGCAGAGTCGTGTTCTCCTCCTTCAGCGCCGCCAGCTCGGCCCGCAGGCGCTCCCGGTCCTGGCGGGCACTCGCCTGTGTCGCGGCGAGCTGGTCGCGCAGTCGGGCGGCAAGACCGGCCTCCCGCTCCCCGGCCTGGGTCGCGCTCTCCTGTTCGAGATGGTCGATGACCTCCTCGACGATCGCCGCCCAGCCGGCCGGGCGCAGCAGGTAGGCCGCGGCGGCCGCCTCCAGCGGATCGACGGCGCCGGGCCGGCGTCCCTCGCGCAACGCAGACGCCAGGTCCGGGACAGCCTCGGTGATGCGGGCGGCGACACGTTCGCGGAACGCCGGATCGGCATCGACTGCGGCCGCGATCGGTGTCGCCGCCAGGCGGACCCGGCGTTCGGGCTTGAAGCGGGCGAACGGTCGTAGCGAGGCAGGTACGGCAGCGGCGGGGAGCACACCGAGCGCGTCGGAGGCGAGAAGGACGACGCGCTGGCGCACCTGTTCCGGCAAGGGCCGGGACAGGTCACCTTCGCCCGACCCTGCCGGCTCGGCTGGTCCCGTACTCACGGCTGCGAGCGTAATTGGCGTTCCACAGAGCACCGACCAGCGCACTGCGGTTTCGGCCTCCTCCACCAGGGCGAGATCGGCCAGGCAGAATGCCCGGGGTGGGATCAGGGGAGCAGAACCCCGTGCGCCTACCGCACGGCTACACGAACTTCACCCGTGTCGAGGGCATGGTCGTGGTGAAGACGTACGCAGGTCCTGACGCCGACCTGCGCCGAGACCGGGAACGCACGGCGCTGACAAGGCTCGCGGGTCTGCTGCCCGTACCACCCCTGATCGACGGCGACGCGACTTCCGTCCGAGTGGGCCACCTCCCGGGCGTCCATGGGCAGGAGCTGCTGGCTCCAGACGTCGACAGCGCCACGGCGACGGCTGTCCTCGCCGCCTGCGGCGACACGCTCCGCCGCCTCCACGAGGTCGTCCCGGGACCTCTGGTCCACGGCGACTACGGTCCCAACAACCTGCTGTTCGACCCGGAGACGTTTGTGGTGACGGCGATCCTGGACTGGGAGTTCTCCCACGCCGGCGACCCGATCGAGGACCTCGCCTGGTGCGAGTGGATCGTGCGTACGCATCAGCCCGACCGGGTACCCCTGCTCGACGCGTTCTTCTCGGCGTACGGCGGCGACGTGCCTGGCTGGGCCACCCGACAGGCGGCCATGATCGCCCGCTGTCGCGAACTGCTCGACTTCTGCCATCGCTGGGATCCCGATGGCGCGGGCGTCACGCTCTGGAAGCACCGTCTCGCGGAAACGTCGACATGGCCCATGTGACGACGCAGCGGTCCGCGCCGCGTGGTTAACTTCGGCTGCGTGACGACCAAGAACCGCGCGAGCGTGCTCTACCAGGTGCGCTATGCCGTACAAAACCCGACAAAGGTGCCGGGGTACGCCCGCCGGCTGGCCCGTGACCTGATCCTGCGGCTGCGTAGCCGCGACCACGTGACCTACTACCGCGGGGTGATGCGGTCCGACGCCACCCGCAGCGCCGAGGCCGCGGTCGGCAGCAAGTCACACGCCCGCTGGCTCGCACTCGGAAAGATGCAGTTCGACTACCTCGTGGAGCACGGGTTCAAGCCCGACCACCGGATGCTCGAGATCGGCTGCGGCAACCTGCGGGCAGGCCGGCTCTTCATCGACTACCTCGACGCGGGCAACTACTACGGCATCGACATCTCCCCCGACATCCTCGTCGCCGCGCAGGAGACGTTGGTGAGCTACGGCCTGCGGGACAAGCTTCCCCATCTGACGCCGGTGCGGGACCTGCGTTTCGCCTTCCTGCCGGATGCGTACTTCGACGTCGTCCACGCCCACAGCGTGTTCTCGCACTCCCCGCTCCACGTCATCGAGGAGTGCTTCGCGCACGTCGGCCGGGTCCTTGCACCGAACGGCTTCTTCGACTTCACCTTCGACCGGACCGAGGGTGAGGAACACCACGTCCTCCGCGAGGACTTCTACTACCGCACCGAGACGCTCGTGACGCTTGCCGAACGCCACGGCCTGAAGGCGCGCTTCATGGCCGACTGGGAGAAACGCCGGCACGGACAGTCGAAGATCCGCATCACCCACGCCTGACGTCGGAGTCCGGCGACGGCGGCCACATCCCGTCGGATGAGGACCGGCGCCGCCAGTGACCGCGCCGGCCGATGTCCCGGCGGGGATGCCGGAGTGCGACGACCGTGCCACGCGTGACGGCCTCTTTGAACGCGGCGGACACCCGCCCGGTGAGAACCGCACCGGTCGGACTGTCGTCCGGCCCCGTGAACTGCGTCACCCCGTCACGCCGGCCGAGGCTGATGTTCTGCCACACGTAGCGGATCCGGATCGGTTTAGGCGCGCTCCCCTCGAGCGTGGCCGCAATCGAACCGGCGACGTACCTCCCCATCGGCAGGCTGGTCTGGCACGACATGCGGCTCTCCGAACCGTCTGGCGTGGGAGCCGCCGCCACGTCGCCGATGCCGTACACGTCCGGATGCGACAGCGACCGCAGGGTGTTGTCGACGAGCATCCGGCCGCGCCCGTCGACTGCGAGCCCTGCGGCGCGGGCAAGGGTGGGCACGCGGAACCCGGCGGCCCAGACGCACGCGGCGGCGCCGCGGAACGCCCCGTCACCGAGCCGCAGCCCGCCGGCGTCGACCTCGGTGACGCGCGCACCCTCGTGGACACCGATCCCCATCCGGACGAACGCCCGGCGGAGGTGACGCCGGGCACGTTCGGAGAGCCAGCCACCCACCCGCTCCCCCGTCACCAGCTCGACCCGGAGTCGCGGGTGCGCCTCGGCGAGTTCGGTGGCCGCCTCGATGCCGGTGAGCCCGCCGCCGACGACTGCGACGACTCCTCCTGACGGGACCGCCCGCACACAGGCGTGCAGGCGCTCGGCCTGGCCCGCCTCGGCGAGGGTGTACGCATGCACGCGGACGCCCGGCACGCTGTCGACGTCCGCCCCACTGCCCCACGCGCAGACGAGCGTGTCATAGGCGAGGGAGCCCGGTGCCGCGTCCACGCGGACCCGCCGACGTTCGACGTCGACCGCGCTCACCCGTGCGACGACCAGATCGACGCCGGTGCCGGAGAGCAGGCCCGGCAGCGGCAGGTCCGGCAGTTGCTGGCCCGTGGCGACCTGGTGCAGGCGTACCCGCTCGACGAACCGGTCGGTCGCGTTGACGAGCGTCACCTTGACGTCGTCCCCCGTACCGGTGCCGCGGACCAGGCGGGCGAGGCCCGTGGCGGCGGCGAGACCCGCGTAGCCGGCGCCCAGGACCACTATGTGATGCGTCATGCGTCTCCTCGAGGTGGGCGCCTCTTGAACCGGCGAGCCGGCCAGTCCGTGACAGCGGGAGGGCGTGAGGATGTTCACATCCTCAGGCCTCACGCCAGCTGCGCGGAGACGAAGGCCAGCTTGGCGGGACTGACGACGATGCGGACGGCGGCGACACGCCCGTCACGGATCTCGGGCACCAGGACCGCGGCCGGGGACCCGTCGAGTCGGATCACGACGCTGGCCGTCGCGTTGACCTCGCGGAACTCCACCCTCGCTCCGGCTGCCTCGGGTCGCCTGCCGACGCCGAGTAGGTAGCGCACGACCCGATCCCTCCCACTGACCGGCCGGCGGGCGGCCGTGACCTGGCCGCCGCCGTCGGCCCACGAGACGACGTCCTCGGCGAGCAGTCGCTCGAGACCGGCGATGTCACCATCGACGGCGGCCGCGAAGAAGCGCTCGACCAGCCGGCGCTGTTCGTCGGCATCCGCCGCGAAGCGCCGCCGGTGGTCGCCGACGTGTCCCCGCGCGCGGTGGTACAACTGGCGCGCGTGCGCCTCGCCGATGTCGAGGACGGCGGCGATCTCCTGGTGGCTGTGCCCGAACGCCGCCCTGAGGACGAAGACCGCCCGCTCGGGCGGCGTCAACCGCTCCAGGAGCAGCAGGACACCGAACGACACCGACTCCCGTTGCTCCACCGTGTCCATCGGACCGAGGGCACCTTCTCCGGTGAGGACCGGTTCGGGTAGCCACGGCCCGACATAGCGCTCGCGCTGGACCCGGGCCGAGGTGAGCCGGTTCAGGCAGAGGTTGGTGACCACGCGGGTCAGCCAGGCCTCGGGTACCGAGACGGTGCCCGGATCGGCTGCGAGCCAACGCAGGAAGGTCTCCTGGACCATGTCCTCCGCGTCCGCCGCGGATCCGAGGAGGCGGTACGCCAGACCGAACACTCGTGAGCGCTGCTGCTCGAACACCGCCACATCCGCCACGGACCGGTCCCGGTCGCCGTGGTCGCCGTGATCGCCGTGGTCGCCGTGGGGCTGCGCGGCGTCGGCGGCGGTGTCCATCCCGCTGATCGTAGGAGCGCGGCTTGGCGCGCCGAAGCAGGGCCGCGGTGGATATGCCGGTCGAGCTCGGCCGACGGGTGGGCGGGTGCGGACAGAATGCCCATACGCGGCGCGTCGTACGGCCATCCTGTCGGTGTGCGCCCGTAGCGTCGCCGCCATGACCGCCCAGCCGACGAGCGAGCCAACGACCAGCGGCGCCTCGACGACCCGAGCGGTGCCCGGTCAGGGCACCCAGTCGCGGGTACCCGTCGGGGTGCAGGCGAGCTTCGACGAACTGGGCACGCCGCTACGCGACCTGACGTTCTGCGTTGTCGACCTCGAGACGACCGGCGGGGCACCCGACAGCTCCGAGATCACCGAGATCGGTGCGGTCAAGGTCAGGACAGGCGAGGTGCTCGGCGAGTTCCAGACCCTCGTCAACCCCGGCGGGTCGATCCCGCCGTTCATCGCCGTCCTCACCGGGATCACCGACGCGATGGTCGCTGACGCTCCCGCGGTCGACCAGGCGCTGCCGGCGTTCCTCGAGTTCGCGCAGGGCTGTGTCCTCGTGGCCCACAACGCGCCGTTCGACGTCGGGTTCCTGCGCGCTGCCGCGACCCGGCACGGGTTCTGGTGGCCGTCGTTCGACGTGGTGGACACCGCTCGACTCGCCCGCCGGGTCCTCACCCGCGACGACACGCCCAACTGCAAGCTCGGCACGCTCGCGCGCTACTTCCGTTCGGCGACCACGCCCAACCACCGGGCCCTCGCCGACGCACGCGCGACCGTCGACGTGCTGCACGGACTTTTCGAACGCCTGGGGCCGCTCGGCGTGCAGACCCTCGAGGAGCTGTCGACCTTCAGCTCCCGGGTCTCTCCAGCCCAGCGTCGCAAGCGGCACCTCGCCGACCGGCTCCCCCACGCTCCGGGCGTCTACCTCTTCACCGACGACCATGGCCGGGTGCTCTACGTCGGCACGTCGAAGGACCTGCGTACCCGGGTCCGCAGCTACTTCACCGCTTCCGAGACGCGTTCACGGATCGGCGAGATGATCGGCCTCGCCACCGACGTCACCGCGATCGAGTGCGCGACGTCGCTGGAGGCCGCGGTCCGTGAACTCCGGCTCATCGCCGCGCACAAGCCGCGTTACAACCGCCGGTCGCGGTTCCCCGAGCGGGCCAGCTGGCTCAAGGTCACCCTCGAACCCTTTCCTCGGCTTTCGCTCGTCCGCGACGTCAAGGCCGACTCGGCCACCTACCTCGGCCCGTTCGGGTCCCGCAAGGTCGCCGAGCAGGCGGTCGCGGCCCTGCACGAGGCGTTCCCGATCCGACAGTGCACGCAGAAGCTGTCCAGGTCACCCCGGGGCGGCTCGGCCTGCGTACTCGCCGACATGGGCCGCTGCGTCGCGCCCTGCGTGGGCGAGGTCGACGTCGCCGGCTACGCGGCTCACGTCGAGGCGGTCAAGGCTGCCATCGCCACCGACCCACGCGACGTCATCGAGGCCGTCAACGGCCGGATCCAGCGGCTCGCCGCGCAGACGAGGTACGAGGAGGCGAGCGTGCACCGCGACCGGATGGCGGCATTCGTGCGCGCTGCGGCCCGCACCCAGCGCATGAGCGCGCTTGCCCGGTGCCCCGAGCTCGTCGCCGCTCTCCGCACCGCCGACGGTGGTTGGGAGGCCCACGTCGTACGCCACGGACGGCTCGCCAGCGCCGGCGTCGTCCCGCCGGGCACGCCGGCGCGCGCGGCGATCGACGTCATCGCCTCCGCCGCCGAGACCGTCGAGCCGCCACCGCCCCCCACGCCCGCGGCTACCGTCGAGGAGACCGAACGCATCCTTCGCTGGCTGGAGCAGCCAGGTATCCGGCTGGTCGAGCTCGACGGCGAGTGGAGCTGCCCGCTCGACGGGGCGCAGCGGCACACGGCGTGGCTGGACACCGCGTACGCGGGGCACACCGGCGTCCCGTCCGACGACACCAGGCACCTACGCACCACCCACCAACCCGCCCGGTAGGCGGCCCTCCCCCTCGCGCATGGGGACCCGGCATCCCATAGGTTCGGATCAGTGGTCCCTTCATGCGGGCCGGTACGACGCACTTTCGAAGGAGACACCGTGATCACGGCGATCGTGTTCGTCCAGGCAGATGTCGACCGGATCCCGGAGGTGGCCGAAGAGATCGCCGCGCTCGACGGAGTGAGCGAGGTCTACTCCGTGACCGGCGACCTCGACCTCATCGCGTTGGTACGCGTCCGCCAGCACGACGAGATCGCCGACGTGGTGGCCGACCGGCTCAACAAGGTTCCCGGCGTCCTGTCCACGCAGACCCACATCGCGTTCCGTGCGTACTCCCAGCACGACCTCGAGGCCGCGTTCAGTCTGGGCCTCCCCGAAGACTGATCACGCGTCGACTTGCCGACCCTGGCTAGCTTTGGAGCCATGACGGCCAGGGGCCCAGGGTGGTACGCCGACCCCGCAGGTACGCCGGATGGGTTCCGTTGGTGGGACGGCACGCGCTGGACCGACGTCCTGACCTCTGACGCGGGATCCCCGCCACCAGGCGGGATACCCGCACCTGGGTTCGCACCACCGGGCGCAGTGCCACCACCGCCAGGAGCTCCCGGCCCGGGATATCTGCCGTACGACGGAGCCGCGGCCCGACCCCGCGACGGTGCCGACCCGGACACCGAGATCCTCAGCGCCGACCTCGAGTCGACCGACCGAGGCAGGCGCCTCACCGCAGCCCTGGCCGCGCTCGCCCTCGTTGCCGCGGGCGTCACGTATCTTGCGTTCTTCCGCGGCGGTGACGAGGCAGAGCGGGCCACGCCGGCCGCCACGCAGGACCAGAGTCCCTCCCGTCCAGCCACGCCAGCGCCTGCCCCCGGCGATGTGGCACCGGGCGACGAAACCACGCCGGACTCAGACGCCGTTCCGGATCCGACCGAGGTTCCCGGCGGGCCCCGGTTGGAGTTCACAGCACTGCCGCGACCATGGACCGCCGACCCGGCCGCGGCGAACATTCTCACCGCCGGACAGGCACAGACGCAGGTGACCGAGCGCGAGTACAACGACAGGGACAACTGGGTCGCCCTGCTCGCGACAGGTGCCGCGAGCCGCGAGTGGTACGACCGCGACGACCTCGAAGGCAGTGCCAAGAGCGCCTCGGACTGGTTCGCCGACGAAGGCTTCACCGGCGCGGAGGTCGCCCAGCGGACCCGGTCCGGCAGGGCGTTCAGGGTCGACGGCCGTCCGGCGTACCTGCTCGAACAGCACTTCACCTATCGGATCGACGGGCTCGAGTCCCGCGGCGAGGCGGTCACCCTCGTCGTTGTCGACCTGGGCCGTGGGTCGGGAGGGATCTTCCTCGCCTCGATCCCCGACACCCACCAGGAGCTACGCACCGATGTGGGCAAGGCAATGGCCACCCTCGAGATCACCGACTGAGCACTCGAGATCGCCGACTGAGCACTCGAGGTCACCGACCGGGGCCCCGCAGAATCACCGACTTGGCCGGCTGCACGGGCGAGAAGCCCGTCCGGGACTAGGTAGCCGCGGCCTCGACCCAGCGGTCGAGGGCGGCCGCCGCCCTGCCGGAGTCCACCGAGTCCTCCGCTCGTGCGTAGCCCGTCCTGATCCTGTCGACCAGGGCAGCGTCGGAGGGGTCGTGGACGGCGAGGGCAGCGCCGGCGTTGAGAAGCACCGCGTCACGCACCGGACCCCGCTCGCCCGCCAGCAACTGCCGGCACACGTGGGTGTTGTGGGCGACGTCACCACCGCGCAGTGCGCCCGCGGGGGCCGGTGGGAGTCCGAGATCGGCGGGGTCGAAGCGCTCCTCGACGACCGTGCCGTTCTGTACGACCCACACCCGCGAGGTCGTCGTCGTGGTCAGCTCGTCGAGGCCGTCGTCGCCTCTGAACACGAACGCGTCGTCACCCCTGGCCGCGAACACACCGGCCATCAGCCCGGCCATCCTCGCGTCGGCGACACCGACCGCCTGAGCCCGCGGGCGGGCCGGATTGGACATCGGCCCGAGGACGTTGAAGGTCGTGGGGACGGCGAGCTCCCGCCTTGTCAGTGCGGCGTGGCGCATCGTGGGGTGGAAGCGCGGGGCGAAGCAGAACGTGATGCCGGCCTCTTCGGCCAGCGCCGCGACCCGGCTGGGCTCGAGATCGAGCGGCACTCCGAGCGCCTCCACGAGGTCGGCCGCCCCACACAGCGACGACGCGCTGCGGTTGCCGTGCTTCACGATCCGGGCACCGGCGCCCGCCGCGACGATGGCCGCCATCGTGGAGATGTTGACGGTGTGCGCGCCGTCGCCACCGGTGCCGACGACGTCGAGGGTGCGGCCCGGTACGTCGATCTTGGTGGCATGGGAGTACATCGCCTGGACCAGGCCGTCGAGCTCCTCCACCGTCTCGCCCTTGACCCTGATCGCGACGATGAACCCGGCGATCTGGACGGGCGTGACCTCGCCGGAGAGAATCTCGCCCATCGCCCACGAGGCCGCTTCGGCGCCGATGTCCTCGCCGCGCAGGAGTGCGCTCAGCACATGCGACCAGGTGAGGTCGGGCTGATCCGCCATCGCAGCCTCCGTGGAGTCCGTGGGAGCGCCGGGGCTCAGTGCGCCGGCTGGGTGGCGAGCCGCCTGCGGGCCAGCTCGACTGTGGCCCGGCAGAGTGCCAGCGGGTCGAGGGGGTACGGCACCGCCGCGTCGGCCCGCGACCAGGTGGCCAACCACGCGTCCTGCGTACGCCCGGTCAGGAGCAGGATCGGCGGGCAGCGGAAGATCTCGTCCTTCAGCTGCCGGGACAACCCCATCCCGCCCGTGGGAACGGCCTCGCCGTCGAGGATCACGACGTCGATTCCCCCTGCGTCCAGCGTCTTGAGCACCGCCTGGTAGGTGGCGCACTCGACGAACTCGACCGGCGGGAGATCGCGGTCCGGCCGCTTGCCGATGCCGAACCTCACCTTGTCGCGCGTGTTGCGGTCGTCGGAATAGACCAGGACGCGCACCGAGCGCCGGTCAGACCGTGCGCTCGACCCGGCGTGGGACGAGGTGGCTTCAGCGCTCATCGGGATGTCCTCGCAAAGGATGCTCTCGTGGATGTGCGACGAGGTACGTGCTGTCGGCGATCGTACCGCCCACGACGTGGCCGCCCGGCGCCGGATATCCACGCTGGCCGTGGGCCTGGGGTGTCCCGCGACGCCCTGATTCCACCTCGGACCCATATCTCCGCCTGGACCCATGTCACGGACCAGCCGCCTGTCTCGTCATCAGGTCATCAGGGCAGAGGCGATCGGCGCTCCCGCACGAGGCAGGAGGGAACCGCACCATGGACGGTGACCTACCCGGGCGCGAGGCAGCCCATGTGCAGGCGTACGGGCGAGCGCTCGGGGGTGGCCCCGCCCGGCCACCCGTAGACCGACATAATGGCCGACGTGTCGACAGCAACCCTGGAGCCGGCGAGCCGTTTTCACGGCCTCCCCAACCGGCCCTCGATGGTCAGCGTGGGGACGATCGTGTGGCTCGCGAGCGAGTTGATGTTCTTCGCCGCTCTCTTCGCCTCATACTTCACGATCCGGGCGGTTTCGCCCGACCTGTGGGCGCAGGAGACGGCCAAACTCAACGTCCCGTTCGCGTTCGTCAACACGACGGTGCTGGTGCTGTCGTCGGTGACCTGCCAGATGGGCGTCTTCGCCGCCGAGCGCGGCCAGGTGGGCCGCGAAGGCGGTGTTCTCAACGCCGCCAAGTGGGGCCTGCGGGAGTGGTTCGTCCTCACCTACCTGATGGGCGCGTTCTTCATCGGTGGTCAGGTGTACGAATACTCCGAGCTCATCGCCGAGGGCGTGACCCTGGCGTCGTCGGGCTACGGCTCGGTCTTCTACCTCACGACGGGCTTCCACGGGCTCCACGTCACGGGCGGGCTGCTGGCGTTCCTGCTGGTACTCGGCCGGACGTTCCTCGCCCGACGGTTCACCCACGAGCAGGCGGTCACCGCGATCGTCGTGTCGTACTACTGGCACTTCGTCGACGTCGTGTGGATCGGACTCTTCGCCACCATCTATCTCATCAAGTAGGGAGCGGGCCGAGGTGCCTTTTGGGGTCCGGGGTCGTCCCCGGGTAGATAGAGCGGGGTTCCGGGGTCGCTCCCGGGCACGTACTGCTGGGGTCCGGGGTCGTCCCCGGACAGAGAAGGCCGGGCTGCGGGGGTTCTCCCGGATCAGCAGCGCCCTGTCAGCGAGGCGGCGGCACCGCTTCGCCGGAATTGTCGTGGTGTTGTTCGCGCTGGGGCTTTTCGGCGGGCTCTACGCCGTGGCCTCGCCGTCGTCGAAGGCCGCCGAGGAGTCCGCCCAATCCACGCAGATCGAGCAGGGGCGGAAGCTCTTCGCGGTCAGCTGCTCGTCTTGCCACGGGCTCAATGCGGAGGGCACCGAACTAGCGCCTACCCTCATAGGTGTGGGTGCCGCCGCCGTCGACTTCCAGGTCGGCACCGGTCGGATGCCGGCGCAGCAGCCTGGGCCGCAGCTGCCGGCGAAGAAGCCTGTCTTCAACGACGAGGAGATCGCCGCGCTGTCGGCCTACGTCGCCTCGCTCGGCCCGGGTCCCGGCATTCCGGCCGCTGACGAGTACGCCACCGAAGACCTCTCCGATGCCGAGATGGCCGAGGGCGGCGAGCTCTTCCGTACCAACTGCGCGTCCTGCCACAACGTCATCGGCAAGGGTGGCGCCCTGACCTGGGGCAAGAACGCGCCCAGCCTCGACGGATCGACCTCGCGGCACATCTACGAAGCCATGCTCACGGGGCCGGCTCAGATGCCGGTGTTCTCCGACGCGGTGATCACGCCGGAGGACAAGAAGAAGATCATCGGCTACCTCGAGGCGGTCGAGAACGAACCCAGCCGGGGCGGCTTCAGCCTCGGCGGTCTGGGACCCGTTTCCGAGGGTCTGGCGGCTTGGCTCGTCGGGATCGGTTCGCTCGTCATCATCGCCGTGTGGATCGCCGCGAAGAGCGCCACCAGCGGCAGCAATGGCAGGGCCAAGTGAAGGGGAACTCAGGCGACATGAGCAGCGATCTCGAGTCCCGCGGCGAGGTCGTGGTGCCCGACGGCGCTGGGGCCGAGGGCGACCCGATCCCCAACCCCGGGGTTCCGCCGCACGAGCCGCGCATCACAGACGTCGACGAAGCAGCCGCCACCCGGGCCGAGCGCCAGATCGCGACGATGTTCGGCCTGGCGGCCCTGCTTGTCCTCGCGTTCGTCGTCGCGTACCTGGTCGTCCCCAAGCAGGCGGCGTTCCTCGGGTTCGGCGCGTCCAACCTCGCGCTCGGCATGACGCTCGGTCTCGCCCTGCTTCTGATCGGGCTCGGCGCGATCCAGTGGGCCCGCCGGCTCATGGACAGCCACGAGATCGTCGAGGAACGGCACCCCGCGCGCTCCTCCGACGAGGACCGCGCCGAAGCGATCGCGACTGTCCGTCTGGGCGGTGCGGAGAGCGGCATCGGCCGGCGCACCATGATCCGGCGTACGCTGATCGGCGCGATGGCCGCTCTCGGCCTCCCGGTGGTCATCCTGCTCGGCGACCTCGGGCCGCTGCCGGGAAGCCGGTCCGCCCACACGATCTGGCGGCGAGGCACCCGCATCGCCAACGACGTGACGTACAAGGTGCTGCGCCCTGAGGACCTCGAGCTCGGCCAACTCGTCAACGCCGTACCGGCCAACCTCGAAGACCTGCCCGAGGGCTCCGAACGCAACAACGCACGGGCGAAGGCCGCGGTGATCCTGGTCCGGATGGAGGAGGGCGACTTCCGTACGCTCCCTGGGCGACGGGACTGGAGCGTCGACGGCATCCTCTGCTACTCCAAGGTCTGCACCCACGTCGGCTGCCCGATCAACCTCTACGAGCAGGTGGCGCGCCAGGTCCTGTGTCCTTGCCACCAGTCGACGTTCGACCTTGCCGACAGCGGAAAGGTCGTCTTCGGCCCGGCTGCCCGGTCTCTGCCACAGCTGCCGATCATGGTCGACTCCGAGGGCTACCTCGTGGCGCAGAGCGACTTCACCGAACCCGTCGGCCCGAGCTACTGGGAGCGCGGATGAGTACCGGCACGACGCCCAAGGCGGTCAGCAAACCGCTGGAGTTCCTCGACGAGCGGGTGGGGCTTGCGAAGCTGGTCAAGAAGGAGCTCCGCAAGGTCTTCCCGGACCACTGGTCGTTCCTGTTGGGCGAGATCGCCCTCTACAGCTTCATCATCCTGCTGCTGTCCGGCACGTTCCTCACCCTGTGGTTCAAGCCGAGCATGCAGGAAGTCGTCTACAACGGCGCCTACGGGCCGCTCCAGGGCGTGCACATGTCCGAGGCGTTCGCGTCGACCGTCCACATCTCGTTCGACGTCCGCGGCGGCCTGCTGATGCGGCAGATCCACCACTGGGCGGCGATGCTGTTCATCGCCGCGATGACGGTCCACATGCTGCGGGTGTTCTTCACCGGTGCCTTCCGCAAACCACGGGAGATCAACTGGCTGATCGGCACCATCCTGCTGCAGCTTGGCCTGATCGAGGGCTTCACCGGCTACTCCCTCCCCGACGACCTGCTGTCCGGCACGGGGCTGCGCTTCGTGGAGGGCCTGATCCGGTCGATCCCGGTGGTCGGCACGTACGTGTCGTTCTTCACGTTCGGTGGTGAGTTCCCCGGCGACACGATCATCCCGAGGTTGTACGGCATCCACATCCTGCTGCTCCCCGGGCTGATCCTCGCGCTCATCGCCCTGCACATCGCGCTGGTGGTCTACCACAAGCACACGCAGTACCCCGGGCCGGGCCGGACCAACAAGAACGTTGTCGGCTACCCCCTGATGCCGGTCTACATGGCGAAGGCCGGTGGCTTCTTCTTCATCGTGTTCGGCGTCACGGCCCTCATGGGCGCGCTGCTCCAGCTCAACCCGGTGTGGAACTACGGGCCCTACAACCCGTCCCAGGTCGGGGCGGGCACCCAACCCGACTGGTACATGGGGTGGGTCGAGGGTGGCCTGCGGATCATGCCCAACTGGGAGACCCACATCGCCGGGTTCACCATCAGCTGGAACATTTTCATCCCGGGCTTCGGCCTGTTGGGGCTGCTTGCGATCGTCCTCGCGATCTATCCGTTCATCGAACGCTGGGTGACCGGCGACGCCCGCGAGCACCATGTGCTGGACCGGCCCCGGAACCAGCCGACCCGGACCGCCTTCGGGGCCGCGGGGATCACGTTCTACGGCCTGCTCTGGATCGGTGGCGGAAACGACATCATCGCCACCACCTTCCACATCGCGATCAATGACATCACCTGGTTCCTGCGGTTCGCCATCTTCATCGGTCCGGTGATCGCGTTCCTCGTGACGAAGCGGATCTGCATCGGACTACAGCGTCGCGACCGGGAGACACTCCTGCACGGCATGGAGGCTGGCATCATCATGCGGCTCCCGACGGGCGAGTTCATCGAGGTGCACAAGCCGGTCAGCCAGGATGACGCGTTCGTCCTCGCTTCCCACGAACGGCAGGAGCCGATCGAGGTCGGCGACGGCGTGGACGCCAACGGCGTCCAGGCGCCGAACCATCGGTTGCGGCGGCTCCGGGCCCGGGCGTCCCGCTTCTACTTCGGCGATGTCGTACAGAAGCCGACAAAGCCAGAGCTCGAGGCCGGGCATGACCATGAGCACGCACACAACGGCCACCGCGAGGTCAGCAGTCACGAGAGCAGCACCTCAGACCAGAAGCGGTAGGTAGGCCCTCCCAAGGCGCGCAAGAGGCGGCCTGAGCGGGTGTCCTGCAGAGATGGTGGCGGGGTACGCCGTCTCCCGTCTGGTGGTAAGGGATCGACCGCACATCGATGGGGGCCGGTGTATCCACTCCCGGAACTGGGAGGGCTACACCGGCCCATCGATCTGGTTGCTCCGACTCAGGCTCTCTTGCTCGGTAGCTGTCCGATATCTCTTGCTCGGTAGGTGTTTGGTCCGATCTAATCCGTGACTGTCCACGCCGGCAAACCACGACGCGGGTTCCAGCGTTCTGGTCGTGGTCTGCCCGACGCGTGCCAGGCCGGTGAGTACTCGGCGCGGGGCCTAGCGTCCGGCCTTCTCCTGCTTGGAGCCCGTGGCCGCCTTCACCGGTTGCGGCGCCAGGGCGCTGCCGGCCTTGTAGTCCTTCCAGGAGAAGTTCCAGTCGCCGAAGCCATTGCTCGGCTCCATGGCGCCTCCTTCCGGACTGTGCACCTCCACCGGGTCACCGACGTGCGAGACCCCCCAGAGCCAGCCGGAGTCGGCGCTGTTCATACCGATACATCCGTGGCTGACGTTGGCGCTCCCCTGCGATCCGGTGGACCAGGACGCGGTGTGGAGGAACTCGCCGCTCCAGGTGACCCGGAGGCCCCAGCGCGACAGGAGCCGGTAGTGTTCCGCCGCGCCGATCGCTTCGTTCCTGAACAGGATGTTCTCGCGCTTCTCCAGGATCACCTTGATGCCGTCCCGCGTCCGCCACCCTGGCTTGCCCCCGGTCACGGGAATCGTGCGACGAAGCTTGCCGTCGATGTAGACGCGGGCGTGGTGGTCGGCGAGGTTCACCTTGGTGATGACGGAGTTGGTGATGCTGAACCGCCGCACCTTGTCGTTCACGCCCCAGGCGCCGTTGTCGGCGCGTACGCCTCGCATGTGGGCCTTCACGGTGACCTTGGTGTGCGCCGGCCAGTACGACTTGGGTCGGTAGCGGACTTCCTCGTCGCTGAACCAGTGCCATGAGCCTTCGACCGGCTTCGACGTCTGGACTTCGAGCCGCTTCTCGACCGCCGCCCGGTTGGCTACCGGCTCGTCGAACTTCAGCGTGATCGGCATTGCGACGCCGACACTGCTGCCCTCCAGCGGCATGATGTCGGTGCCGAGTTCCTTCGCCGGCTTGAGCGTGCTGAAGGTCTGGATGACCTCCGTCGGCTCACCCTCGGCATTGAGGGCGGTTACCTCGACCTGGTAGACGGAATCTGCCGCGAGGGCGACGTTGGAGGACCACGCCGTCTTGCGATCGCTCAGCGTGCCCTTGACCTTCGCGCCGTTCGCGGCGGTAACAGCGATCTTGCTGAGCGTGCCACCGCTGACCGTGGCCTTGACCGCAGCGTCGAGCGGGACGTTCACCCGGTTGTCGGCCGGTGCGATCGTGACCTTGGCCGGTGGTGTCGGATCACCCACCTGTGCGGCAACGATGCCGCCCTCAGCAGAGCCTTCTCGCGTCTCGACCGAGCCGCCGCCCGACTGGCAGGCGAACAGCAGGGCTGTGGACATCATGACCGTAAGAAAACCGATGATTCGCGCTGGCGCCGAGCGCCCCCGTACTGCCATCTCGACTCCCCTGTGCCGATGACTTCGCCAAGCCCCGGCAATCCCCTCATGAAGGCACCCTTCGGGTATAAGGACGCCCACCGGCCCTGAGAAGTTGCCCGTCGATCAGTGCAACACAAAAGATTACCCAAACGGAAGGGCCAGCGACGCTTAGTGAGCGTGTTCACCACGGTAATACTCGAAGACCAGGCCCAGGACGGAGACGGTACCAAAGCCGGCACCGATGAGAAAAAGCCACCATCCGAACACGATCCCCAGCACGCAAATGGAAAGCGACAACCCGCAGAAGAGGGGCCACCAACTGTGTGGGCTGAAGAACCCGAGCTCACCGGCACCCTCGGCGATTTCGGCGTCCTTGCGGTCCTCGGGTCGCGGACCGATCCGGCGGGCCGTCAGCAGGGCGTAGAAGGCCACCAGGAGGGCGAGCAGGGTCGTCAGGACAAGCGCACTCGTGCCGGTCGGGTCGTAGGACAGAAACCAGTAGATCGGGGTGACGATGACGAAAAATATCCCGAGGATCGCAAAGATGATGCCTTCGACCTTCACGACCGATCCTCCGGCTTCTGTCCGCTTACTTCCTCGATGTGCTCGCGCCGTCCGGTGTCGTCCGGTGCGTCGACCACATGGTCCCCGCCTTCGAGCGTCGCCACGTCGAGCATCGCGATCTCGGGGTGATGCAGGTCGAACGCCGGGCTGTCCGAGCGGATCCGCGGCATCGACGTGAAGTTGTGCCGAGGCGGCGGGCAGGACGTGGCCCACTCCAGACTGCGCCCCCAGCCCCACGGGTCGTCGACGTCGACGCGGGGGTTCTTGCGCGACTGGATGACGTTGAGCAGGAAGGGCAGCGTCGACATGCCGAGCAGGAACGCACCGACCGTCGACACCATGTTGGGGGTCGTCCAACCGTCTGTGACCATGTAGTCGGCGTATCTACGTGGCATTCCTTCGATACCGAGCCAGTGCTGAATCATGAATGTCAGGTGGAAGCCGACGAACAATGTCCAGAAATGAATCTTTCCAAGGTGTTCGTCAAGCATTCGTCCGGTCATTTTCGGCCACCAGAAATAGAATCCGGCGAACATAGCGAAAACGACTGTGCCGAATACGACGTAATGGAAATGTGCGACCACGAAATAGGTATCGCTGACATGGAAGTCCAGCGGCGGGGCGGCCAGGATCACACCGGTGAGTCCGCCGAAGAGGAAGGTCACCAGGAATCCGATCGACCACAACATCGGCGTCTCGAAACTCAGGGACCCGCGCCACATGGTGCCGATCCAGTTGAAGAACTTGATCCCGGTCGGCACGGCGATGAGGAACGTCATGAACGAGAAGAACGGCAGGTTGACGTTCCCTGTCACGAACATGTGGTGGGCCCACACCGCGACTGAGAGCGCCGCGATGCTGAGCGTGGCGATGATCATGCCGACGTAGCCGAACAACGGCTTGCGGCTGAACACGGGAAGGATCTCGGTGATGATCCCGAAGAACGGCAACGCGATGATGTAGACCTCAGGATGGCCGAAGAACCAGAACAGGTGTTGCCACAACATCGGTCCGCCGCTGGCGGGATCGAAGACGTGCGCGCCGAACTGCCGGTCGGCCTCGAGCATCAGCAGAGCACCGGCGAGAATCGGGAACGCGATCAGCACCAGGATGCTCGTGACCAGGATGTTCCAGGTGAAGATCGGCATCCGGAACATCGTCATCCCAGGCGCCCGCATACAGAAGATCGTGGTGACGAAGTTGACGGCGCCGAGAATCGTGCCGAGACCGGCGATGTAGAGGCCCATCACCCACAGGTCGCCCCCGACGCCCGGCGAGCGCACGGCGTCCGACAGTGGCGCGTATCCGGTCCAGCCGAAGTTGGCGGCTCCACCGGGTGCGAGGAATCCCGAGAGTGTGATCAGCCCGCCGAACAGGAAGAGCCAGTAGCTGAACATGTTCAGCCGCGGGAACGCGACGTCGGGTGATCCGATCTGGAGCGGCATGACGACGTTGGCGAAGCCGACGAAGAGTGGAGTGGCGAACAGCAGCAGCATGATCGTGCCGTGCATGGTGAAGAGCTGGTTGAAGATCTCCTCACCCTTCTCTTCACCGAGGATCTGGACGCCTGGCCGGGCCAGCTCCGATCGCATGATGAGCGCCATCAGCCCGCCCACCAGGAAGAAGGCGAACGACGTGATGAGGTAGAGGTGGCCGATGACCTTGTGGTCGGTGGTCGTCAGCCACGACACGACCATGCTGCCGACCCGACGCTCGTGTTCCGGGGGCGTCACACGCTGGTCCGCCTGCGGGCGGTCACCGAGAATCGTCACTTGCTGGCTCCCTCAGGCTGTCCGGTCTCGACGCCCACCTGGGTCGATGTGTGCGCACCTCCGGTGTTCTCACCGGTCTGGCCCCTGGCCTCGAGTCCCTCGAGGTGCGCGATGTACTCCTCCTTGCTCACCACGTGCACCGTGAAGAGCATCCGGGCGTGGTAGGTGCCACACAGCTCGGCGCACTTGCCGGCGAACGTCCCCTCCTTGGTCGGGGTGAGCTCGAAGTAGTTCTCCTTGCCGGGAATGACGTCGAGCTTGAACAGAAACGCCGGGACGAAGAACGAGTGGATGACGTCCGGCGAGTTGAGCCTGAAGCCGACGGTCTCACCGACCGGGAGGTACAGGTGCGCGTTGCGGTCCGGCGTGCCGGCCTCCCAGACCGTCTCACCGATCTCGGGATTGTCGAGGTAGTTGAAGGTCCAGCCCCACTGTTGGCCGATGACGTTGACCGTGTTCGTCGGCGGCTTGTCCGGGTCGACCTCGAGGATGGCGTTCTGGTCGCGCACCGTGAAGATGAAGAGCACGGCGATGATGACGAACGGCACCGCTGAGTAGAGGATCTCGATCGGCAGGTGGTAGCGGGTCTGGGGCGGGACCGAGTCGTCGCGGCGGCGGTAGGCGATCACCGCCCAGATGATGAGACCCCAGACGATGACACCGACCGCGAGGGCGGCGATCCACGCGCCCTGCCACAGGCTCAGCACGTGGGTGGCCCGGTCGCTTGCCGGCGCCGGGAGGCCACCCCTCTTCCAGGTGTCGATGTCCGTGGCGGAGCACCCGCTTGCGGCGACCGCCACGAGCCCCAGGAGTGACGCCGCGCCGATCCTGCCCAGGACACGGCGCGGTCCACGATCACCAGCGTTCGACCTCACCGGATGCCCTTCTCCCTCTGACCCGAGCTCGCTCTGGACGCGAGCGACGCCACCGGCCCTGCTGAACACGCCCAACTCGGCCGGTACAACCTCGACATAGCAGCGACAGAACCCTACTCGGCGCCTCCTGCGGCCCGGTGAAGCCCCCCGCGCCCCGAGGACCCGGCCGTCACACCGGCTCGGGCGTGACAATCGCCGCGGATCGCAGGAGGGGCTCGACCTCCGCCGCCGCCTCGTCGCCGTACGCCTGCGCCAGGCGGGTGAGAAAGGTGTCGGCGGCGAGCTGGTACTCCTGGGGCCCCGTGGTCTCGATCACGTGGGTGGCGAGCAGGCAGCCGACCTGGGCGGCGCGCTCCATCGACAATCCCCACGCGAGGCTGGCCAGGAAGCCTGCCCGGAACCCGTCGCCCACGCCGGTCGGGTCGACCTCGGCCCGCGCGGGTACGCAGGGCACATGCAGCGTCGGCTCACCGGCCCGGTCGATGCGTACGCCCTTCTCTCCCAGGGTGGTGATGCGCACCTGCACCCGGGTGAGGATCTCCGCCGGGCTCCAGCCGCTCTTCTGCTCGGCGAGCGCGGCTTCGTACTCGTTGGTGAACAGGTAGGTCGCTCCGTCGACGAGCGATCGGATCAGCTCGCCGTCGGACCACGCCAGCTGCTGGGAGGGATCCGCCGCGAAGGCGTACCCCCGGTCGCGGCACTCTTCGGTGTGGCGCACCATGGCCGCGGGGTCGTTGGCCCCGATGAGCACCAGGTCGAGGCCACCGACCCGCTCGGCCACCGGGGCGAGTTCGATCTCGCGGGCCTCCGCCATGGCGCCGGCGTAGAAGGTCGCGATCTGTGCCTGGGTGGTGTCGGTCGTACACACGAAGCGGGCCGTGTGCCTGAGCTCGGACACGTGGACGGAGTGGCAGTCGACACCGTGGCGCTCCAACCACGAACGGTAGTCGCCGAAGTCCTGACCGACCGCACCCACGAGCACCGGGCGGAGGCCGAGGCGGGACATCCCGAACGCGATGTTGGGTCCCACGCCGCCGCGCCGCACCTCGAGTTCGTCCGCCAGGAAGGACACCGAGATCTTGTCCAGCTGGTCGGCCACGAGGGAGTCGCGGAACTTGCCGTCGAAGGTCATGAGGTGGTCGGTCGCGATCGATCCGGTCACCGCGATACGCACGGAGAAGTCCCCTTCGGTCTGGCGGGCAGTAGTCGACGCCTGTACGAGGCACCTCTCGACCTCGCCCGCCGCCACGGGGGGCGAGCCGAGATACGCCACCCTACCCAGGCGGACACCCGTGCAGGTGCGACCGACTCCACCCATACCGGTCGCGTCGACGGGTTGGAACCGCTGTCCAGAGCCGGACGTCGGACCCGGGAGGTGTCCCGTCACAGCAGGTTCCGGCGAGGCACCGCCCCGTGATCCGGGAGGCACTGATGGGGACTCGCACCACGGCTATGGCCCGGGCCGCCGCACTCGTGGCCGCCGGCGTCCTGCTCACCGGTTGCGGTGGGACGTCGACGGTCGAGACCGAACCCAAGGCCGATGAGCCCACCGCCACGTCGAATCCGTCGCCCAAGCCGTCCAGGAAGAGCCAGGAGATGCCGCCGGCGAAGCCGCCGGACGACTCCACGTGGACGCCGTTGATCAGGATCGACAAGGTGGAGCGGGACGCCTCGGGCGGCACGCTCACGATCGGCTATACCCTGCCTACTCCCTGTACGCCTGATCTCCGCGAGGCCGAGGTCAGCCAGCGCGACGACGCGGTGACGGTCAAGCTGCACCGTCGCAAACCGCAACCGTCCGACGACAAGCTCGTGTGTACGCAGGTCATCCAGGAGAAATCCGTCGCCGTCCACCTCGACGAACCCCTCGAGGATCGGCCGGTGGTCGACGGCTCATCGGGCAAGACGGTCAAGGTCACCGGTTGACCCGGCCGGGCCGCTGGCCAAAGCCTCAGCCACCGGCGCCCGACCACTCCGGGCCGTCGGGGAAGCCGTAGCGGGCCAGCGCCTCCGGGCGCATCTCGGCCGAGAACCCCGGCGCGGTCGGCACGACGTAGGCACCGCGGCGGACGACCGCGGGTGTCAGGAAGTGCTCGTGCAGATGGTCGGCGAACTCCACCACCCGGTCCGCACGGTCACCACCCACCGCCACCGCGTCGAACGCCGCCAGGTGCTGCACGAGCTCGCAGAGGCCGACGCCACCCGCGTGCGGGCACACCGGTACGCCGAACTTCGCGGCCAGCAGCAGGATCGCGAGGTTCTCGTTGACACCGCCCACCCGGGTCGCGTCGAGCTGGAGAATGTCGACGGCCCCGGCCTGGAGCAGCTGCTTGACGATCACCCGGTTCTGGACGTGCTCCCCCGTCGCGACCTTGGTCGGCGCGATCCCCTCCCGGATGGACTTGTGGCCGAGGATGTCGTCGGGTGAGGTGGGCTCCTCCACCCACCAGAGATCGAACTCCCGTAGCGCGTCGACCCACGACACCGCCTCGGCGACATCCCAGCACTGGTTGGCGTCGACGGCGATCCTGATGTCGTCGCCGACCGCACGGCGGGCGATCGCGAGGCGCCGTCGGTCGTCGTCGAGGTCGCGCCCCACCTTGAGCTTGATCTGGCGGAACCCGTCGGCGACCGCCTGGCGGGCCAGGCGTTCGGCGGTGGCGTCGTCGTAGCCGAGCCAGCCCGGCGTCGTCGTGTAGGCCGGGATACCGTCCGACCGCAGCCGGCGTTCGCGTTCGGCTCGTCCGGGTTCGGCCTTCTTCAACAGGTCGAGCGCTTCGGCCGGGGTGAGGGCGTCGCTGAGGTAGCGCCAGTCGACGAGGGCGACGAGCTCCTCCGGCGTGAGGTCGGCGAGGAGCTTCCAGACCGGCTTGCCGGCCCGCTTGGCGGCAAGATCCCAGACCGCGTTGACGATCGCACCGATCGCCATGTGCATGATCCCCTTCTCGGGGCCGAGCCAGCGGAACTGCGAGTCGCCCACGAGCTCCCGATACACCACGCCGAGGTCGCCGCAGATCTCCTCGACGTCGCGGCCGATGAGAACCGGCGCGAGCGCCTGGATCGCCGCGCACTGGACCTCGTTGCCGCGCCCGATCGTGAAGACGAAGCCGTGACCATGTGGTCCTTCGTCCGTACGGAGGACGACGTAGGCGGCGGAGTAGTCGGGATCGGGGTTCATGGCGTCGGAACCGTGCCAGCCCGCGGAGGTGGGGAACCTCACATCATGGACGTCCACGGCAACGAGTTTGGTCACCCGCTGGCTCCCTTCCTCGGCGGCCCTCGGCGGTTCCGCACATGACCGAATCCGTCTGATGACTATTAGGATCCGAGCGTCAGCTTGCCATGAGGTCGGGCTGGCTCCTACGCCGAGCCGTACCTGGCTCACCAGTTCACAGGTGCGCGTGGTCACTGTCCGCGCGCTGGGAAAGCGATGCGAGGTAGGCATGACGAAGCGGGCAACCGAGCGGCGCACCCTGGGCCGGAGCGGGGTCGAGGTCACAGCGCTGGGACTGGGAACGGCGCCGCTGGGAGGGATGTTCAGCCATGTCGAGGATGCCACCGCGGCTGCGGTCGTGCACGCGGCGCTCGCCGCGGGCCTGACCTATGTCGACACGGCTCCGCTGTACGGCCACGGCATCGCGGAGCGGCGGATCGGCGCGGCACTGGCGGCCGCACCCGTGGCCGATGCCGGCCGCACGAGCTTCGTTCTCTCGACCAAAGTCGGCCGGCTGATTGTGGACAACCCCGACGGTGACTCCGACGGGTTCGTCGACGCTCCTCCGTCGGAGGCGATCTACGACTACTCCCCCGACGCCATCAGACGCTCGCTCGACGAGAGCTTCGACCGGCTGGGGCTGGACTCGGTGGACGTCGTCTACATCCACGACCCCGACGACCACGAGGAGCAGGCGCTGACGGTCGCCTATCCCGTCCTGCACGAGCTGCGGTCGCAGGGAGTCGTCAAGGCGATTGGCGTCGGCATGAACCAGTCCAGGATCCCGACCCGGTTCGTCCTGGAGACCGAGATCGACGCGGTCCTGCTGGCCGGTCGCTACACGCTGCTCGACCAGACCGGGGCGGCCGACGTGCTGCCCGCCTGCCTCGAACGCGGTGTCTCGATCGTCATCGGCGGCGTCTACAACTCCGGGCTGCTCGCCGACCCCCGCCCGGGCGCCACGTTCAACTACACGACGGCACCGCCGGATCTGGTCGCCCGGGCGCAGGAACTCGGCGCGGTCTGCGCACGCCACGACGTACCCCTCAAGGCGGCGGCGATCCAGTACCCGCTCGCGCACCCGGCCGTGGCGTCCATCCTCACCGGCGCCCGGACGGTCGCCGAGCTGGAGGAGAACCTCGCGATGATCGAGTACGACGTCCCTGAGGCGTTGTGGGACGACCTCGCCGCCGTCGGCGCGGTTCGCTACGGCCGGTGACGGCGATGGCGGCTGAGACACTCCGCGTCGACGCGCACCACCACGTCTGGGACCTCGCCGTCCGCGACGAACCCTGGATCGTCGGCGAGGCCATGGCACCGATCCGGCGCAGCTTCGGCCTCGACGACCTCGCGCCGCAGGCGCAGGCCAACGGCATCACGCGGACCGTCCTCGTGCAGACGCTCTCCGACACCGCTGAGACGCGGGACTTCCTCGCACTCGCCCAGACCAGTGAGCTGGTCGGTGCCGTCACAGGTTGGGTCGATCTCACCGCGGCCTCGGTCGCGGACGACCTGGCTGCGCTACGGGAAGCCCCTGGCGGCGGTTACCTGCGGGCGATCCGGCACGGCGTCCAGTCCGAGGAGGACCCGGCATGGCTGTGCCGACCGGACGTCCGCCGCGGCCTCGCCGCCGTCGGCGCCGCGGGACTGCGGTACGAACTGCTGACCATTCCGGTCCAGCTCCCGGCTGCCGTCGCGACGGTCGCCGAGCTGCCCGAGGTGGCGTTCGTTCTCGACCACTGCTCGAAGCCCGAGATCGCCGCCGGGCAGCGAGAGCCGTGGACCACGCAGATCCGCCAGCTCGCGGCCCATCCCCACGTCACCTGCAAACTGTCGGGCCTCGTCACCGAAGCCGACTGGGCGCGCTGGGACGTCGCCACGCTGAAGCCGTACGTCGACGAGGTGCTGGACGCGTTCGGCCCTGAGCGGGTGATGTTCGGATCCGACTGGCCGGTGTGCCTGCTCGCCACGTCGTACTCCGACTGGGTGGCCGCCGCGGAGGAGCTCACGGCGGACCTCACCGCCGACGAGCGCGTGGCCGTCTTCGGCGGCACCGCGCGACGGTTCTATGCGCTCACCTGAGGACGACCGCACCGCCGAAACACTTGTGGTGTTGACTTGCCGCCCATGAGCGAGAGCACCGGGACCTACCGCATCGGCATCGCCGGGATGTCCACCGAGTCGAGCACGTTCGCGCCGCACCGCACGACACTGGCCGACTTCCGCGTCGGCCGTGGCGACGAACTGGCCGACCGCTACCCGTTCCTGACCGACTGGCGGCTCCCGGACGGACCGGAGGTCGAGTTCGTCCCGCTGCTCCAGGCGTCCGCGCTGCCGGGCGGTCAGGTGCTCCCCGAGGCGTACGACACGCTCGAGGCCGAGCTGCTCGACCGGCTCCGAGCCGCTCTCGACGAGGGCCCGATGCACGGGTTCTACTTCGACATCCACGGGGCGATGGCGGTGGAGGGACGCCGCGACTCCGAGGCCGGGCTGGCGGCGAAGATCCGTGCCCTGGTGGGCCCTGCGTGCCTGATGTCGGCGTCGATGGACCTCCACGGACAGGTGTCCCGCGAGCTTGCCGGCACCGTCGAACTGCTCACGGCGTACCGCACGGCACCCCACATCGACTACGTCGAAACCCGCGAGCGCGCGGTCCGCACCCTCGTGCACTGCCTGGTCCAGGACGTCCGACCGGTACGCGCCTGGGTCCGGATCCCGGTCCTGCTCCCCGGCGAGAAGACGAGTACCCGCGTCGAACCCGCACAGTCGATCTACGCCTCGCTCGCCGACGCCGAACGCCGGGACGGCGTGCTCGACGCCTCCCTCTGGGTCGGGTACGCATGGGCCGACGAGCCACGCTCTGCCGCCACCGTCCTCGTGTCGGGCACTGACCGCAGCGCTGTCACCGGTGAGGCCACCCGGCTCGCACAGGCCTGGTGGGACGCCCGGGACGGCTTCGAGTTCTGTGCACCCGCAGGGCCTGCGGACTGGTGCATCGCCCAGGCGTTCGGCTCCGACCGGCGGCCGTTCTTCGTGAGCGACTCCGGTGACAACCCCACCGCAGGAGGGTCGAACGACGTCGCGTGGTTCCTCGGCCAGCTGCTCGCCACGCCTGCCCTGGTTTCCGGCGAGCGGTCGGCGATCTGGGCGAGCTGTGTCGCCTCCGCGGCCGTGCGTACCTGCGTGGATGCCGGCGTCGGTGCCGACGTGGAGGTGCGGGTCGGCGGCGAGTTCGGTGGCAGTGAGTCGGTGCCGCTCGCCGGCCGCGTCGCGCATGTGCAGCGGGACGACCGGACCGGAGGCGACATCGCGGTCGTGCGGACCGGCGGCATCTCGGCCATCCTCACGAGCCGCCGCAAGCCGTTCCACCATGTCGCCGACTTCACCGGCCTCGGCCTCGACCCGGCCACCCACGACCTGACCGCGGTCAAGATCGGCTACCTCCAGCCGGACCTGTACCGGGCGGCCCGAGGGTGGGTGCTGGCGCTGACGCCGGGCGGTGTCAACCAGGACCTGAACGGGCTGGACTACCAGCACGTCCTACGTCCCGTGCATCCGTTGGACGCCGACCTCGCGGAGCCCGACCTCACCCCGGTCCTGTTCGACTGATGATCCCGGACCCGCGCGGCGGCACGGACCTGCGCCGGCCAGCCGA
Source organism: Actinopolymorpha sp. B17G11 (assembly GCF_040196095.1). Taxonomy (NCBI): domain Bacteria; kingdom Bacillati; phylum Actinomycetota; class Actinomycetes; order Propionibacteriales; family Actinopolymorphaceae; genus Actinopolymorpha; species Actinopolymorpha sp. B17G11. Next base: position 29,491 of record NZ_JBEFTW010000011.1, on the reverse strand, counting down.
TCGGATGCTGCACAAGATCACCCTCGTCACCTAAGGTAGATCATCTATTTCGGCACTGTGACCAGGTGGGCGCGCTCGCGCACCGCGCCGGGACCGGCGGAGCCGAGATCCGAGTGGCGGACGGGCAGCGCAGCCTTGTCCCCAGGGGGAGTGGCATGGTCGGACTACGACTGGAACGCCTCACGGTCGTAGGTGTGTGCACGAAGCTGAACCTCCAGGTGCGCGCCGGCAGTGTGCGGGCGGCGGTCGTACGAGACCAACCCTCGGTGGACGTCCTCGCCGACGTGATCGTGGGACTCCACAAGCCGTCCAACGGGCGGGTGTTCGTCGACGACACCGTGGTCAGCCAGCAGCACACCGACCACCGGCGGCATCGCAAACACCGGCTCAACCACCAGCAGAGCAGGCAGTGCGGGATCAGGCTGGTGCCGGCCGACGGCTGGCTCGAGCCGCAGCGCACGGTCTTCGACCACATCCTGCAGGCGCAGTGCCCGACGGCGCCTGCGACTGAGGACGCCACGAAGACCGTCCAGGAAACCGTCTCCGCGTTCGGTCTCGAACCCATCGCCGAACGCCGACCGGAGCACCTCACCCCGACCGAACGCCAACTCCTCGGGCTGGCCAGGGCCATGTGCTGGAAGCCCTCCGCCGTCGTACTCGAGGACGCACCCGGACAGCCCACCTGGGACGCGGTCTTCGAGGACCGGCGTCGCCGGGTGCGGCGAACCGAGCACGTGGGCGTGCCCGATCCACCTGTCCCCCACCCCTTCGTGGCCATGCTGATCATCACGACCGACGCCGCGCGTGTACGGCAACTAGACGACGACCCCGTGGGCGTGGAGCCCGGTGGTGTCCGATGAACCCGCGTACGCATGCCGGCGACCGGGACGATGTCAGGTCGGCAGGCCCCCCGGCTCGCCTCAGCCGGCGAGGCCTGTTGCGCACGGCCGGCCTCCTGCCGCTCGCCGGCGGTGGCGCCGGCTGTTCGGCGGGCTATGACCTCGTACGACCGGACTCGGCGGTCCGCGTCGCGGTCGCATGGAGCGCCGCCGAGCTCGTGGCGTTCCGGCGGCTGATCGACCACCTGGACGACCTGCCCGGAATGCGGCCCAAGACGTACGCCGTCGAACCGGTACCGCTCGGCGACGACATCTCGACCGCACTGGCCGCGCGGGGAGCTGGCCGGGTCGACGTGGTCATGCTGCCCATGCCGGGCCTCGTGTGGGAGAACCGTGACGTCCTCGAGCCGCTGCCGAGGGACCTCCTCTCCTACGGCACCGTCGGCGACAACTACGACCTCGTGTGGCGGGACCTGTTGTTCGATCCCGAGGAGGGCAGCGACCCGGCGGCGTACGGTGTGCCCTTCAAGCTCGCCCACGAGTCGCTGGTGTGGTACCGCACCTGCGTGTTCGCGAAGTACGGCCTCGAGCCGCCGGGCACCTGGGAGGAATGGACCGACGTCAACGCCGAGCTCGTACGCCGAGGCGTCGCACCCCTCGCCGTCGCCGCAGCCGACGGGTGGATGCTGACGCTGTTCTTCGAGAACGTCCTGCTGGGGCACTCGCCCTGTGCGTACCGAGGACTCAAGGGCGGGTCACCACGACCGTGGGACCACCCCAAGGTGCGCGACACCCTCGTGTTGCTGGGTCAGATGTGGGGCGCGCCCGGAGCTCTGTCCGGCGGTGTGAAGAAGTCCCTGGTGCAGCAGTTCCCGGACGCCGTGCTCGAGGTGTTCCGGTACCACCGGGCGGCGATGGTGCTCGTCCCCGACTTCGCCGAGCCGTTCGTCCGTGACTTCGGTCGCCCGGAGGGCGACGGGTGTACCGACCACTGGGGAATCTTCGCCTTCCCTCGGGTGGACGCGCCGGATGCACCGCTGATCGCGGGCGGCGACGCGGCAGTGCTGACCCGGGCGGCGGTCGACGACGCGGCCGACCTGATCAGACGCCTGGCTCACCCGTCCGCGCCGGTGAACTGGATCGCGGGCCACGGCGGTTTCATCCCGGCCAACCGCAACACACCGCAGGGCAGCTACACGCCCAAGGTCGGGTCGTTCGCGCGGCAGCTGCACGAACGGCCCTATCAGTTCGACCTCTCGGACCAGATCGGCGCCATCGGTGGCCGCGAAGGACTGTGGAGGGTCCTGCAGGACTTGCTCGCCGAGGTAGGCAACGGCCACGCCGACCTGGCGCCGGCGGCCGCCGACCGGGCGATCGAACGGCTGATCGCCCTCGAGGACGAAGCCGGAGGACCCGACGTCGACCAGACGTCGCTGCACCTCAGGCGCCGCGCAGCGGCTGCGGCCATCGACGAGTGCATGGACCTCCAGGGGTTCTGATGGCGATCGTGTCGCATCGCGACCTCCGGCTGGAGGTCACCAGCCGCCCCATGAGCGGGCCGCTGGTACCCGGCCGGCCGCCGGTCAAGGTCCTCGACTACGTCCTCGCCATCCCCGCGGCCATGGTCCTCGTCCTGCTCATCGTGCCCATGCTCGTGACCGTCGTCCAGGCGTTCGACGCCGACCGGTTCGGGTTCGGAAACTTCGCCGCCGTCCTCGGCGATACCGACGCACTCCGCGCCCTGTGGCACACGGCCCTCTGGATCGTCACCGCCCTGGCGTTGGTGGTGGTGAGCTTCGGCATCGCCATGCTCAGCAGGGCGGTCGACCGCTGGTGGCTGGCGTTCATGGGCGTCATCGTCCTGCCGTTCGGCGCCTCGGCCGTCGCCTCCGGCGCTGCCTTCCGGCTGATGTTCGATCCCGTCCCCGAGCGCGGGCTGGCAAGCGCGCTGGTGTTCGAGATCTTCGACCGGACACCGGTCTGGCTCGGCCCCGGTCTGATCTGGTTCGTACTCGTCTCGTCCTTCTGTTGGACGTGGCTGGGCTTCGCGGTGTCACTGTTCCGGGCGGGGCTCCGGGCAAGTCCCGAAGGGGTCATCCGCCGGGCGCGTGTCGAGGGGGCGGGCCGGCTCCGGCAGCTGAGCATCCGGGTGCAGATGCTCTGGCCAGTCGGGGCCACGATCATGCTGACGTTGGTGGCGGCGGCGGTCCGGCTGTTCGACCTCGTACTCGTCGCCACGCCCGGACCCATGCAGGACGACGTCGACACGGTGGCCGTCCACTGGTGGCGCCTCACGGCGAAGCCGTTGGAGGACCAGGGGCAACCCGCCGCTCTCGCGGTGATCCTGTTCGCCATGCTCGGCGTCGTGGCGCTCGTGCTCAGCCACGCCATGGGCCGGCCACGCAACGTATCGACAAGCCCGCCGCACTGGTGGCGGGAACGCGGTCGCGAGTCCGACGTACGCACCCGCGGCTGGAGCATCGTGGTCGGCAGCGGCATCTGCGTCCTCTGGGCGCTTCCGGTCATCTCCCTGGTCGCCACGGCACTTCGAGACCCGATCGACGCCGGGTCGACGGGCTGGTGGCGACGGGGCACGGAGGGCCTGTCGCTGCGGTCGCTCGAGATCTCCGCGCCCGGGCTCGTCGACTCGCTGTCGACCACGCTGACTGTCGCCCTCGGCGCCACCGTCCTGGTGGTCGGAACGGGAGTCTTCGCCGCCCGTGCCTTGGCTTTGAGCACCCGGCCCCGGCTGGCCCGGGTCGTCGTCGCCGCGCTCACTCTGCTCGCCGTCGCGCCGGTGCAGATGTACGCCGTACCGCTTCGCGAGGCCTTCACGGCATTGAGCCTCGCCGGCTCCGACTTCTCGTTGATCTTCGTCCACGCCGCAGCTGCCCTGCCGCTGGCGATCCTCATCCTTCGTGCGGCGCTCATCGCCGCGCCGGACAGCCCGGAGGTGGACGCCCTGCGCGGTCAGACACGTGCGGTCACCGCCGCAACCCGGCTCTGGGCCAACGCCGGACGCGCTGTGGTCGCCGTGGCGGTGATCGAGTTCGTCCAGGTCTGGAACGACTTCATCATCGCCCTGCTGGTGAGCGGACCGGGCTCCAGCCCGCTCACGCTCGTGCTCTGGGGTGAGGCGCGGCAGTTCGGCACGTCTGCCGGGACGGTTGCCGCCAGCGCTGCGGTGTCGGCCGTGGTCCCGGTCGTCGTCCTGCTCGCCACCTGGCGCCGGTGGGTGGTGCCGGGCCTCACCGGAGGTGTCCTTCGATGAGCGGACCAGACGACACCGCACCCGGCGGTCCGGCCGGCCCCGGCCGGCCGCCTGGCCCCGATCCCGGCCATGCGGCGGCGGCTGGCGGTGGCGCGGGAGCGCCCACCTCCGGATCGGCGACGTCACGCCTGGGCTTCCCCGACGCCGAATCGCCCAGGGAACCGGGCGCGGGCGTTCCCGCGCCCGTCGGGCAGGCACCGATCACACCGGCACCCATCACACCGGCACCGGTCGGGCAGGCACCGATCACGCCGGCACCGCCACCTGCCGCGCCGCCCGCCGCCAAGATCGACGTCGAACCCCGGTGGGGTCCGGTCCGCAACGCCGCCGTCCTGGCCACGACGACGGTCGGCCTCTTCCTTCTGAGCGTTCTCTCCGACGCACTCGGCAACATCCTCAGCGACCTGCGCTACGTCCTGGGCGTCGGTGGACTCTTCACCATCCTCTGGCTGACCCGGCGGGTGTTGGAGCGCAACCGGAACCGCTACCGCGACCTCGACAGCGACCTGGTGGCGCCCGGACCACCCCTGCGACCTGCGTGGTTTCGTACCCCCGCACCGCTCGCAGGCCGTGACAGCGACGTCTATCGGGGACTCGACATCGTCTGCCGCCGCGGTCTGCTCGCGGTGACAGGGCTCCCGGGCATCGGGAGCTCAGCCGTCGCCGAGGCTGTCGTCGCGGAACTCGTCGAGCGTGGCTACGTCGATGCCGCCGACACCGCGCCGTTCGACCTGCGTGGCTGGTCCACCCGATCTCCCGACGACGCACCGACGATCGCCGGGCGGCTCCTGTCGATGTTCGGTGCGGCCGAGCCGGCAAGCGGCGAGCCCCAGATCCTCGCCGACGCGGCCCTGCGGCTCCGTGACGAGCTGTCACGACGGCCCGCGGTCCTCTTCCTGGACAACGTCATCGACGCCGGCCAGGTCACCTGGCTCATCGATCAGTGGACCACCGACGGCAGCCATCCGTACCTCGTCGTGGCCGGTCGGCCCACCATCGGCGCCGCGTTCCCCGACGACTGTGTGGTGGCGCTCGGAGAGCTGGACGTCTCGAGCATGCGCACCGTCTGGTCCGCAGAACAACCACGGGACGGCGGGGAGCCGCATGACGCCGACTGGCTGGACGACGTACTCGCCGTGTGCGGCGGGCGGCCCGGGGCGGTCCGCGACCTGGCGCGGGAGATGGGCCGCCCGGAGAGCCACTGGAGCCCGGCCGAGCTGACCACCCGCCTGTGGCGCCACATGACGTCCGACCAGGATCCGCGCGAGCGCGTCTGGCTGGCGATTCTGGAACGCACCGGTGTCAGCATGTCTCGCAAGGCCCGCCACCTGGCGCGCGCCCTTGCCGACCTTCCCGTCGCGGAACTCACGGTCGAGGCGATGGAGGCGGCGCGCCGCGGCATCGATGCCCTGGACGCGATGGAGTCCGGTAGACCTGCGACGTCGCACGATCTCGGTCGCCCCACCCCTCCACGACTCGACGACATCGACCTCGTCGACCCCATCCAGGAACTCTGCAACCGGAATCTCGTCCGCCGCTCGCCGGTCGGCAGGTATCGCATGCCGCTCGAGGTACGCCAGGCGGTCAGGGCGACCGAACCTGACAGCGAACGCATGACCGCTGTCCGCGCCGCTCTGTCCTCGCTCGTCCATCGTTACGCCGATCTCGCCGAACGGTGGAGCATCCTGCTGGACAGCGTGGACTACGCCAGGTCGGCCGTCCTGTGGTTCCAAGCCGAGGAGCCGTTGCTCCGGGCACTGCTCACCGCCAGCTACGCGGACACGCCCACCGAGGACTATCCCGAGGGCGAGTTGCTCGCGCTGACTCTCGATGACCTCGCCCGGCTCGCGGACGCGGTCGACGTCTGGTACGTCCGCCAGCAGCAGGTGTTCGGTGCTCGCCTCGTCCAGGAGAACCTCGTCAAGCTCGCCTACACCGCCGGCCGGCACGACCTGGACCGCCTCGCCGCGGTCCGGATGGCGGCGGTCTACCGATCCGCGGGCATGTTCGACGACGCCGCCGCCATGTTGAGCCAGGCCGGCGTACCCATGCCGGCCGACAGGTGGTCCTGGCTGCCGTGGCGACGACCCACCGCCTGGGATCTGGGTGCGTGGCACCATCACGAGCGGGCCCTACTCCACCTCGCCCGCGCCGAGAGCGCGACCGACCCCATGTTGGCCGCCGTCGAGCTGGCCGGCGCCGAACTCGAGCTCCAGCGCGTCTGGCAGCGCCTTCCGCGAAAGAACGTGAAGGGTGAGGTCACCACGTTGTTGACGATGGGCGTCGTCTACCTCCACCAGGGTCGGCCCGACCGTGCGCTCGACCGCCTCGACCTCGCGGAGAGCCGGTCCGGCGAGTGTGGCGACTCCGCGGGGCAGGCACACGCCGCGGAGCTTCGGGGCGTCGCCGCCTGGATGCAGGGCCGAGCGACGGTCGCGGCCGCCCTGTGGCAACACGCCCTGACGGAGTTCCGCAAGCTCGCCGACCACCAGGGCGAGGGGCGGTGCCTCCAGCACCTGGGATCGGCCGTTCTCGTCGCACCCGAGCTCGCAGGCCTCCTTCTCGGCGAGGACCGGCGAACCGTCACCGAGGTCACGGCGATCCAGCACGCACATGTCTGGCTGGAGCTGAGCAGGCGACTACGTGCCGGCCAGCCGGTGTCACCCATCGCCGACGGCTACCTACGGCTGGCGCGGAGCCGGGCCGGACGGTCGCACAGTCCGTACGACCCGGACCTGGCCGGCAGCGAGCCCGCCGGGCGCGAGGTTGGTCGCCAGTCACAAGGCGACGCTATGGCCGTTCGTCTGATCCGCCGATTTCGACGCTGGTGGGGCCCGTGACGAAGGAGGGCCCATACTCGACCGGATGAGCTTCTCCGCGAATACCGATGCCGTGGGTGGCGGCGACGAGACCGTGGTCCTGGAGGGCAGGTTCGAGATCGGCGCGCAGGACTGGGTCTACCTGCCGGTCGACGTACCCGAAGGCGTCCGCGAAATCGCCGTCGCCTACGGCTACGACCGGCCGGAGCCGCCCGCCGGACTGCCGGGTAATGCGCTCGACATCGGCATCTTCGACGAACGCGGCCATGGCGTGCCTGACGGCCCCGGCTTCCGCGGATGGTCCGGAGGCGCCCGCGACTCCTTCGTGATCGGACGTACGCAGGCCACCCCCGGCTACGTCCCCGGCCCGGTCAACGCCGGCACTTGGCACATCCTGCTGGGCCCGTACACCGTGGCGCCGCAGGGCATGACCTATCGCGTCGAGGTCACGCTGCGACGGGATACGCCGCAGTCGGGTCGTACGGAATCAGGTCGTACGGAATCAGGTCGTACGGACGCAGACTTCGTACCCTGTCCAGCTCCCGCGCGGGCGCACGGTCGAGGTCCCTCGTGGTACCGCGGCGACCTGCACATGCACACGGTCCACTCGGACGGCCAGCTGGAGCCCGCCGAGCTCGCGGCCGCCGCCCGGGACGCCGGTCTGGACTTCATCGTCTCCACGGAGCACAACACCTGCAGCGCGGCCGGGATCTGGGGCCACCACGCCAGCGACGACCTGCTGATCATTGTGGGTGAGGAGGTGACGACCCGCAACGGGCACCTCGTCGCCGCGGGTCTCACGGAGGGTTCGTGGATCGACTGGCGCTTCCGCGCGGCCGACGGCCTGCTCCCCGCCACGGTCGGCGAGATCCACCGCCAGGGAGGCATCGCGATCGCCGCACATCCGTTCGCGCCGTGTCTGGGCTGCGCGTGGAAGTACGGCTTCGACGACGTCGACGCGATCGAGGTGTGGAACGGCGACTGGACACCCGACGACGAGGTGTCGCTCCGCGCCTGGGACGCCGCTCTGGTGGCCGCCGGCCGCGCGGGCCGGTGGCTCCCCGCGGTCGGCAGCAGCGACTTCCACGGTGGCGAGGACAGGGTGGGCCTCGGCCAGACAGTCGTCCGCGCGGAGGCGCTGACCCGGGAAGCGATCCTCGCTGGGGTGCGCGCGGGGCACAGCTATCTCACGGGGTCATCAGAGGTCGAGATGGAGTTCTCCGCGCGTGGTGCGGGGCACGTCGCGGGGATCGGTGGCCGACTCTGCCTCCCCTGGGACGCCCCGGTGACACTCGACGTGGCCGTCAGGGGCGGGCCGGAGGGATTCGTCCGGTTCGTCACGGACAAGGGAGCCGTCGCCCAGCTGGAGACCGGTGGGGAGGGGTCCGCGACCTGGACCACGACCGCCGCGGCCTCGCACTACGTCAGGGTCGAAGTGCGCCGACCGCACGCCGCGATGACGCACTTCGAGCCGATGGTGGCGCTGACGAACCCGATCTTCCTCGACACCGGAGCCTGACAGCGCCGGGCACGGAGGAGTCCAGGGCTCAGGGAATGCTCAGAGCTCAGTGGAACGAGTCGCCGCAGGCGCAGGAGCTGGTGGCGCTCGGGTTGTCGATCGTGAAGCCCTGCTTCTCGATCGTGTCCACGAAGTCGATCACCGCACCCTGAAGGTATGGCGCGCTCATCCGGTCGACGATCACGCCGACGTTGCCGAACTCCTTGACGACGTCGCCGTCGAGTTCGCGCTCGTCGAAGAACAACTGGTAGCGCAGGCCGGAGCAGCCACCCGGCTGGACCGCGAGTCGAAGCCGGAGGTCGTCACGGCCCTCCTGGTCGAGGAGGTTCTTGACCTTGCTCGCTGCCGCGTCGGTGAGCACGACGCCGTCGGCCTGCTGCTCCTGGGTTAGGTCGCCCTGAATGGTCATAGATCGGACTCCCGTGATCATCTGGTCGCGGTCATGTCTGCTGGCTGCAACATCCGCGGCAGCTCAGCCATTCCGGTGCTCAGCGATCCCGATGTACGGGACATCCCCGGGAGCACCGCCACCATGCTTGCACAGCTCACCGGCGGGTGCGCTCAGCGGGACCAAGTCCTGGCCACGCGTTCGGCGAGGGCGACGAGGCTGTCTCTGGCCTGGCCGAGCGCACGGTCCCGGCCCACCAGGTCGACCAGGGAGTACGCCGACTCCACGCCCATCGTGCGCATCTCCCGGGAACCGACCAGCACGTCGCCCGCGAGGACCACGCAGGGCCGCAGGACCTCCGCCGCGACGGCCGCGACGCCGGATACCACTTTGCCGCTTTTGGACTGGAAGTCGAAGGCGCCCTCGCCGGTCACGATGACGTCGGCCTTGCGGGCCCGCTCGGTCAGGCGTACGGCGTCGATGATCGTCTCGATGCCAGGTACCCGCCGGCCGCCGAGCAGCAGCAGTGCGTAGCCGAGGCCACCGGCAGCACCCGCACCCTTGGCGTCCGCGAGCGGGCGATCGGCCAGATCGGCGAAGCGCTCGAGGGCGGCGTCCAGGGCGACCAGCTCGTCCTTTCCGACACCCTTCTGCGGGCCGAAGATGTTGGTGGCCCCCCGCAGACCGAGCAGGGGGTTGTCGACGTCGCTCGCCGCCAGGATCTCGACGCCGGCCACGCGTTCTCGTGCCGCGGCCAGGTCGAGGTGGGTGAGGTCGGCAAGGGTCGCGCCACCGGACGTGAGCCCCCCGGACGGCTCCGCGGTGGCGCCGAGTGCGGCCAAGAGGCCCGCTCCCCCGTCGTTGGTCCCGCTCCCCCCGAGGCCCACGACCAACCGGCGCGCGCCCGCATCGATCGCGGCCGCCACCATCTCGCCCACACCGAAGGTGGTGGCCCGGTGTGGATCGCGCCTTTGCTCCGGCACCAGCGCCAGCCCGCACGCCTGCGACGACTCGAGATAGGCCGTGTCGCCGGTACGAAGGAGGGTGGCGGGCGTCGGTTCACCGAGCGGACCCGTGACCGTCACGGCATCCAACTCGCCACCCGAAGCGGCGTGCAGGACGTCGACGAATCCGGGCCCACCGTCGGACATCGGCACCGTGACCACGTCGTCGGCGGGAGCCTGCCGGCGCCAGCCCTCGGCCATCGCTTCGGCCGCCTCGACCGCGGTCAGAGTCCCGGCGAACTTGTCAGGAGCAATCAGCACGCGCACGCCCGACATCCTGGCGCGTGACGGGCGGGTGCACACGCGCGGGGTCCCGGCATAGGGTCACTTCGTGCTGATCCGCCCCATGCGCGATGACGACATCGTGGCTGCCAGAGCACTCACCCACGCGGCGTTGGAGCTGGTCCGGGCGACGCGCCCCACCGGCACCTCGCCGCCGCCCGGGCCGGCGTCGCCGGAGTGGAGTTCGCTGTGGGCGCGCCGGGCCAAGCACTTCCTGCGCCATGACCCCGAGGGTTGCTGGGTCGCCGACGCCGATGGCGACGTGGTGGGCGTCACGATGGCGTTGCGGAGGGAGAAGCTCTGGGGGTTGTCGGCGTACTTCGTCCATCCGAACCACCAGAGCGCCGGGATCGGCTCGGCTTTGCTCGACGCGGTGCTGGGCTACAGCCAGGGGTGCCTGCGCGGGATCATCATCTCGACGTCCGACCCGCGGGCGGCGCGTCGCTACCGGCTCGCCGGATTCACGCTGCACCCGACCATCCGGATCACCGGCACGGTCAACCGGGCAGCTCTGCCGGTGGTCGACGGGATCCGCGAGGGTGGCCCGGGAGACCGGGACCTGTGCGACTCGGTCGACCGCCAGATCCGCGGAGCGGCGCACGGGGTGGACCACGAGTTCCTGTGTGCCGAGTTCGGACTGCTCGTGTGCGACACACTGACGGGGAGCGGCTACTGCTTCGTCGACGCCTCGGGTACACCGGTCCTGCTGGCCGCCACGACCCGCAAGATCGCGCAGCGGCTGCTCTGGTCGGCCCTGGCCCGCGCGCCCGAGGGAGCGCTGACCCGGATCGACTTCCTCACCGCCGCGCAGGAGTGGGCCGTGGACGTCGCACTGGCGGCCGGTCTGTCCCTGCGTACGGAGGGCTATCTGTGCCTGCGCCACATGCGTCCGCCCGCCCCCTACCTTCCCTCAGGTGCGTTTCTCTGAGCGGCATTCCGTACGACAACGACACCACCGAACAAGAGCCGGACCTCATCGAAGGTACGACCGCCGGCAATCCGGCCCGGCGTTCCGCGCGCACAACGACCGGCGTTCCGCGCGCACAAGGACCGGCGCCGCCTCACAGGCCCGGCGCACCCCACACGGGGAACCAGCGGGACAGGTCGTCCTCGACCCGCAGATCATTGGTGACGAGGCCCCGGATCTGCAGCTCGAGCGCGTTGTCGCGGCGTTCGCCGGTCTGCGGAGCGAACGGATAGAAGCTCCCGCGCTTGTACAGATAGACCAGTGCCAGCTTGCGGCCGCCGGTGTCGCGGAACGTCAGCAGTGAGCAGAGCAGGAACGGCCCGAACCCGGATGCCTCCAGCGCACTGTTGACCGCATGCAGGTCGGTCACGAGTCCAGAGGCATCGGACGGGTCGTGCTTGCACACCAGCCAGGTGAAGCCGTAGCTGTCCTGGGTGCGCTCGACTGCAGGTGCTCCCCCACCCGCCCCTGCGTCGGCGTCCAGCAGCTGCTGCACATCGGCCTGGATGGCGGCGAAGGCACCGCCCTCGGCGGCCCGGTAGCACACCGAACCCACACCGGTCGGCCGAAAGTCCGTCGCCGCCTCCAGGGTCAGCGCTGCCTGGGGCAGCCCGAACAGCTGGTCGAGGTCCGGCTTCTTGGGCTGGCTACGCCCGAGCAACGCGTCGAGGAACTTCATCCCGGCAGCCTCTCAGATCGTCTCGATCATCGCGAGGTGGTTGGTCGTCGTGCGCACTCGATGTGCTCGCCCGGGGAGAACCTGGTCGTGCACCCCCGGGCGGGCGCCCATGATCATGAAGGAAAAGCGGGCCATGGACCCCGAAATCCCTCGTGATCACGATCATGATCACGAGGTTGTCGGGGCACGGGTGGCGGCGTGGTCATGTCGACAGGGGCGCTGGGTCTAGGCCATCGGCTTGCCGAGCTCGGCGCTCACCTGGGCGAGGCGTTCGAGCCGCTTCTCGGTCGGCGGGTGGGTGGAGAGCAGGCCACCGAGCGTCTTGCCCACGGCCGCGGGCGCGAAGAAGAACGCCTGCGCCGGCTGGGCCTTGCGGAGATCACGGGTCGGGATCTGCGCCATGTCGCCGGAGATCTTGGTCAGGGCCGACGCCAGCGCCGACGGCTGACCGGTGAGGTAGGCGCCGGCCCGGTCGGCCGCGAACTCGCGGTAGCGGGACAACGCCCGGGTGAGCATGAAGCTGATCACGTAGACCGCGATGCTGCCGAGCCACACGAGGGCGAAGATGACCGCGGTGTTGTCCCGGCTGCGGCCGAGGCCGGAGTACATCCCGAACCGTGCCACCAGGCCGGCGAGCACGCCGAGGAACGACGCGATCGTCATGACGGCGACGTCGCGGTGGGCGACGTGGGACAGTTCGTGCGCCAGCACGCCTCTCAGCTCGTCGGTGTCGAGTTTCCTCATCAGACCGGTGGTCACGCAGACGACCGCCTTCTTCGGATTGCGGCCGGTCGCGAACGCGTTCGGCAGGTCGGTGTCGGCGATCGCAACCCGCGGCTTCGGCATGTCCGCCAGTGCGCACAGGCGGTCGATCACGCCGTGGAGCTCGGCCGCCATCCGGCCGTCTTCTGGTGACACCTCGTGGGCACCCATCGCGGCGAGCGCGATCTTGTCGGAGAAGAACCACTGCGCGACCAGGAAACCGGCAGCGATGATCAGCACCAGGGCAACGTCGAAACCCGCGGCGATCAGCCCGGCCATCGCCGCGACGTAGAGCAGACCGAGCAGGAACATGACCAGAACCATTCGCGACGTAAGGCCCCGGTCGGGCAGAAATCGTGTGCGAGCCATCGTTTCATCGCTCCTCGAGAGTCACTTCATAGGACGACGCGGGAGCGCCCAAATGTTCCCGGCGTGGTGTCGTTCCAGCCCCGAGAGAGCTTCGCTCGGCAGCATCCGCCGCACCCGTCACGGGCGCGGCGGATGAGGCGGATGAGTTCGACCACCGTCATGGCGGTCTTCTCGAGTTCCACTATCCGGGGATGAGACCTTCCTCGCCGAGGAGTTCCTTGACCTCGTCGACCGTGGCGTCCTCCGGCGGGAGGAAGAGGTCGGAATCTTCCAGCGAGTCGTCAGGGAGCTTGGTCCCGACCGCGCGAACCTTTTCCAGCAGCGCCTGCAGCGCCGCCCGGAAGGCCGCCTCGTCGCCAGCGTTGACCGCAGACTCGAGCCTGCTGTCGAGCTCGTTGAGGGCTTGAAGGTGCTTGTCGGCGACCTTGACCTGCCCCTCTCCGAGAATGCGGACGATCACGATTCACTCACCTTGCCTCTGTGGCTGTTCCGGCGCCGCCTGGGACTTCGGGCTGGCCGGAGACGCGGCCTGATCGCCCTCGGCGGCCTGGCCCTCGATCTGCTTGGGGGCCTCGGCGCTGCCGCCACCGATCTGTGCCTTCATCGCCGCGAGCTCGCTCTCGACGTCGTTGCCGGACGCCATGCGTTCGAGCTCGAGCGAAATGTCGTCCTTGCCCGTGCCGGTCACGTCGTCGAGCGCACCCGAGGCGAGCAACTCGTCGATGGCGCCGGAACGTGCCTGGAGCTCGGCCGTCTTGTCCTCGGCACGCTGCACGGCCATGCCGACGTCGCCCATCTCCTCGGAGATGCCGGTGAACGCCTCGCCGACCCTGGTCTGCGCCTCGGCGGCGGTGTAGGTCGCCTTGATGGTCTCCTTCTTGGTGCGGAAGGCCTCCACCTTGGCCTGCAGGCGCTGGGCGGCGAGCGTGAGCTTCTCCTCCTCGCCCTGCAGGGTCGCGTGCTGGGTGCTGAGATCCGTGAGCTGCTGCTCGATACCGGACCGCCGGGTCAGCGCCTCGCGGGCGAGGTCCTCCCGGCCCATGCCGAGCGCCTTCTGCGCCTGGTCCTTGAGCTTGCCGGACTGCTGCTGCAACTGGTTCATCTGCAGTTCGAGACGCTTCCGGCTGGTGGCGACGTCGGCGACTCCGCGCCGGACCTTCTGGAGCATCTCCAGCTGTTTCTGGTACGAGTAGTCAAGGGTCTCGCGCGGATCTTCAGCGCGGTCCAACGCCTTGTTGGCCTTCGCGCGGAAGATCATCGCGAAGCGGTTGAGGATACCCATCGAGGTCGGCCGCCCCCTTCGTCTCCAGGCCGGTCGTCATAAGTCGGGCGCCACGGCGGCACCGGACAGCAGTTTGCCTGCGATCACCCTATGCCCGCGAAGCGAACAAGAGCGACCCCGCCCGCCCCGCAGTTACCACGCGTGCCCAGGTCGGGCGGCGAGAACGCACCTTCGTAGCTGCATGCCCCGTCTTCACCTACGCCACGCTGGCGATGGGCGAAGCCCTGGAAGCCGAATTCGTCCGGTGTCGCCCGTAACGGCCCGGAATCCACCGGCGCGGTGCGCCCGGTGTCCACGACAGGATGCGCGGGTGGCGCTCAGCGGCCTCCGCGGCCGGTGAGCGTGGTCGAGCCGATACCCTGTCGATCGTGTTCCGACGCCGTACGACCGAAGAGGCGCCGCCGCCGTCCGAGGCTGCCGCCGAGACCGCTCCTGCTCGACCGGGCAGCAAGGGTCGGCCCACCCCCAAGCGCCGCGATGCCGAACAGGCACGCAAGGCACGCGTGTCGGCACCGCGTGACCGCAAGGAAGCCATCCGCCAGCAGCGGGAGAAGGCCCGCGCCGAGCGGGCGAAGGTCCAGCAGGCGATGGTGACCGGCGACGACCGCTACCTCCCGGCACGCGACAAGGGCCCGGTGAAGAGGTTCTGCCGCGACTTCGTCGACTCCAGGCGTACTCCCGCGGAGTATCTCCTGCCCTACTTCCTGGTGATCTTCATCGTCATGACGATCCCCATGCCGCAGGTACAGATCGTCGCCACCTACCTGTGGCTGGTCGCGATCATCGTCGTACCGATCGACCTGATCTTCATGGGACGCCGGCTGAAGCGGCAGTTGCGCGAACGCTTCCCGGACGAGAGTCACCGGGGTGCCGTCGCCTACGGCGTCATGCGGGCCACCCAGATCCGCCGGCTCCGCATGCCCAAGCCGCTCGTGAAGCCCGGCGAGACGATCTGAACGACGCCGCGACCGACGCGTCCGGCGAGGTGGTGCGAGCTAGTCGGCGGGATGCAGGCTCATCGGCCCGTAGACCTCGCGCCCCGACTCGAGCAGCACCACCTGGTCGACGCCCACGGCGACGAGATCACGCCAGCACTCACCGACCCAGCTCTCCGCGTCGCTCTGCGAAGGGAATTCGCTGCGCGCCAACTCGCCAGCGTCCACAGGGTTGCCCTCGGCGTCCTCGAGCCGCCACGTCCACGTCATGGCAGGTGAGCCTAGTGGAGGCCCCCACCCTCCTTTGACTTCCGGGTGCGGGCGTGAGACCGTCCGTCCAGCACTACCGCCATGGGGTTGTGGTCGAAAAGGCCACCACCAGCAGGGGAAGCCGGTCCGAGTCCGGCGCTGACCCGCAACCGTAGGCCGCGTGCCAGGTCGCTCGATCCACTGGCTCGATCCAGGGGTTCGACACCAGGCGCCCGCGGCAAGCCGGAGCACCTGACCATGGCGGCCGGCTCCACACCACCCGTCGAGGTCTGCGGGCGGAGCCCGGGTCAGACACCCGAGCCCGCCCTCGGCTCCAGGCGTACGCCGCCTGCGTTGCCGGGGGCATCTCTCGTGTGTGGTCCGGTTCCCGCATCGACCGTGACCGAACACCGTGAGAGGACATCGATGCGGTCCGAGATCCGCCGCCGTCGTCGCGCCGGCCTGCTGTACGCCACGCTGGCCGTTCCGTTCTTCGTCGTACTCTGTGCCGCTGTACTCGCGGCCGTACTCGCCGCTGGCACCGGCACCGCCCACGCGGATGCGTACCGCTTCTGGGGCTTCTACCAGTGGCAGGACGACGCCTGGGCACTGGCAAAGTCCGGCCCTTCCGGCGTCACCCCGAAGGACGGTGCCGTAGAGGGATGGCGGCTCGCCGTCTCGGGCGAGAAGACACCGCCGCGCCTGCCGCGGGCCGCCGGAGACTTCGATCAGATCTGCGGGTCGACACCAGCCGAGACAGGCAAGAAGCGCGTTGCCGTCGTCGTCGACTACGGCCTCGCCGGCGAGGCCGAGGGCGAGCCGGAGCCACCGGACGCCCGCGGTGCATGCGCGGTGGTCGACGCGAAAGCCAGTTCCGCGCAGGTGCTCGCCGCCATCGGTGAGGTACGCGAGCAGAAAGGGCTGGTCTGCGCCATCGACGACTTCCCAGCAACCGGGTGCGGCGACGCCGTCGACTCGGTGCCGGAGTTCCCCACGCCCGAGCCGAGCGTCTCTCTCGCGCTGCCCGCGGCAGCCGCTCCCGCCGGGGACTCCAGCCCAGCTGAGTCTTCAGAAACCGCCGCGAGCGCGGACGCCGAGTCGGATGGGTTCCCAGTCCTGCCGGTGGCAGCCGTCGCGGTCGTGGTCGTGCTGATTGTCGGTGGGTTCATGATCCGGCGTCAGCGCAACGCCGACGCCGGCTCGGCGGGCTGACGGGCCGACCCGTGCGTGCAGCCCATCGCCCCTCCTTCGCCCGGAACCTGCACCCGGGCGCGTGGTGGCTGTGGGCGCTCGGGCTCGCCACCGCCGCCAGCCGGACGACGAACCCGCTGCTGCTCGCCTTGCTGCTGGCGGTTGCGGGTTACGTCGTGGCGGCCAGGCGATCGACCGCGCCGTGGGCCAACTCCTATGCGGCGTTTCTCAAGCTCGGGTTGGCGGTCATCGTGATCCGCGTCGTGTTCCAGGCGGTGTTCGGCGCCGCCGTCGCCGGCCGGACGGTCCTCTTCACCCTGCCCGAGCTGCCCCTGCCGGAGTGGGTCGACGGCATCCGGATCGGCGGCCAGGTCACCGCGGAGGCGCTGGCATCGGCGGTGTACGACGGATTGCGGCTCGCCGCGATACTCGGCTGCGTCGGGGCGGCGAACGCGCTCGCCAACCCCAAGCGCCTGCTCACGCACGTGCCTGGAGCGCTCTATGAGCTGGGTGTCGCGGTCGTGGTCGCCATGACGTTCGCACCTCAGCTCGTCGCCGACGCGGCGCGGGCGCGGGCGGCCCGCCGGCTGCGCGGCCAGCCGGACCGTGGCCTGCGCTCGGTCCGTGCCACCGCCGTACCCGTCCTGGAGGGAGCTTTGGAACGCTCCCTCGCGCTGGCGGCGGCGATGGACTCACGGGGATACGGCCGGCTCGGCAACGTGACCCGGCGGGCCCGCCTGCTCACCTCCGGCCTCGTCCTCGGGGGCCTGATGGGTATCTGCGTCGGCGTCTACGGGCTCCTCGACGCCGGTGCCACCCGAACCCTCGCCCTGCCCGCTCTCGGCGCGGGGCTCGTCACCGCGTGCGCCGGGTTGATGCTCGGTGGCCGGCGCACGGTCCGGACGAGGTACCGGCCAGATCCGTGGGCCCTGCCGGAATGGCTGGTCACCGCCAGCGGCGTTGCCGTCGCCGCTGGCTTCTTGTGGGCATCCGTCGCGGGGGGCGGCGACCTCGTCGCCAGTACCGTGCCGCTCACGGTGCCCGAGCTGCCGATGATCCCCACCGTGGCCGCGCTCCTCGGCCTCCTGCCCGCGTGGTTGGCTCCACCTCCCCTACCGGTGAGCGACGAGGCGCCCGCCGGCCAGCAGGCGGACGACGAACACACAGACGACCAGCGGGCGGGCGACAAACAGGCAGACGACCAGCGGGCGGGCGACCGACGGGGGAAGGTGCAAGCGTCATGATCCGGTTCGAGTCGGTGTCGATGCGCTACCCGGGGAGCGCGAGCCCGGTCCTGCGCGACGTGACGTTCGAGATCGCCGAAGGCGAACTGTGCCTTGTCGTCGGCCAGACCGGCAGTGGCAAGACCACCCTGCTGCGCGCCATCAACGGACTGGTCCCCCACTTCACCGGCGGCACGCTGGGCGGCCGCGTGGTCGTCGACGGGCGCGAGACCCGTACGCACCATCCGCGAGACCTCGCCGACGTCGTGGGCGTGGTTGGTCAGGACCCGTTGGCCGGGTTCGTCACCGACACCGTCGAGGACGAACTGGCCTACGGCATGGAGTCGCTGGCCCTGGCACCCGACGTCATGCGTACCCGGGTGGAGGAGACGCTGGACCTGCTCGGACTCACCGGCGTACGGTCCCGGCCCATCGCCACGCTCTCCGGTGGTCAACAGCAGCGGGTCGCGATCGGCTCCGTCCTCACCAGCCATCCGCGGGTACTCGTGCTGGACGAGCCCACCTCCGCTCTCGACCCGGCGGCCGCCGAGGACGTACTCGCCGCATTGCACCGGCTCGTCCACGACCTCGGCGTCACGGTGGTCCTCGCCGAACATCGGCTGGAACGAGTCGTGCAGTACGCCGACCGGATCGTCCTCGTGCCCGGTGACGGCCAGGCGCTCGCGGTGGGACCGCCGGCAGCCGTCATGGCCGACTCGACGGTGGCGCCACCGGTCGTGGAACTCGGCCGGCTCGCCGGCTGGGACCCGCTGCCGTTGACGGTGCGCGACGCGCGCGCGTTGGCCGGGCCGTTGCGGGAGCGGCTCGCCACCGTCGCACCGCCGACCCCGCCATCGACCCCGCCATCGACCCCGCGATCGGCGCCGCCAACTCCGGCGCCAGCGGGTGCGCAAGGCAGCGTTGACAGTACGCCCGGCCCCGGCGCACGCCCGGTCGCGTCCGTACGCCACCTGCTCGTGCGCTACGGACCACGGCGGGCTGCGACCCGGCCGGCGCTGCACGACATCGACCTTGACGTCGCACCGGGTGAGGTCATCGCCCTGATGGGGCGGAACGGCGCGGGCAAGTCGTCCCTTCTCAATGCCCTGGTGGGACTCACGAAGCCGGCAGGCGGCACGGTCCGGCTAGGCGACCTCGACCCGACCGGCGCCAGGCCCGCCGTCATCGCGAAGGCCGCCGGTCTCGTGCCGCAGGAGCCTGGTGCGCTGCTGTACGCCGAGACAGTGGCGCAGGAGTGCCGGCAGGCCGACGCCGACTTCGGGGCCCCGGCAGGTCGGTGCGCGGCCATCCTCGGCCGGTTGGCTCCAGGCGTACCCTCCGATCGGCATCCCCGAGACCTGTCCGAAGGGCAGCGGCTCTGTCTGGCGCTGGCCGTCGTCCTCACCGCCGAACCGCCCTTGCTGCTGCTCGACGAACCCACCCGTGGCCTGGACTACCTCGCGAAGGGACGCCTGGCCGGGATCCTGCGCGAGCTCGCGGGCGGAGGCCGTGGGATCGCCCACGGGATCGTCGTCGCGACGCATGACGTCGAGCTGGTCGCCGAGATCGCCACGAGGGTGGTGGTCCTCGCCGACGGGGAGATCGTCGCGGACGGCCCCGTCGCACACGTGGTGGCGGCGTCGCCGACCTTCGCGCCGCAGGTGGCGAAGATCCTGCGTCCGTTGCCGTGGCTCACCGTCGGGCAGGTGGCCGCCTCGCTCGAGCCGGCGTCGTGACGCGCGCACTTCGTGCGCGGTCGCTCGTCGCGCTGGTCCTGGCGACGCTCGTCGGTGCGGCGGGGTTCGGCTGGCCGTTCCTGGCCGACGTCGGGAGTACGGCGAGCGGGGACTCCGTTGCCGCGACGTACCTCTTCGTCCTGCTCCTCCCCCTCGTCGTGGCTGTCGTCCTCGCCGAACTCGCCGACGGCGGCATGGACGCCAAGGCGATCGCGATGCTCGGGGTGCTGGCGGCTGCCGGCGTCGCCCTGCGGGCGCTCAGCCCGGGTACGGGCGGGTTCGAGCCGACGCTGTTCCTGCTGGTCGTCGCGGGCCGGGTCTTCGGCGCCGGCTTCGGCTTCGCGCTTGGCTCGGTGATGCTGCTCGCCAGCGCGCTCGCGACCGGGGGTGTCGGGCCGTGGATGCCGTTCCAGATGGTGGGGCTCGCGTGGGTGGGGCTGTTCGCCGGCCTTCTGCCACGGGCGTCCGGCCGGGTCGAGCGGTGGCTGCTCGCGGGCTACGCGGGGGTGGCGGGCTTCGCGTATGGCGCGCTGCTGAACCTGTCGTTCTGGCCGTTCTCCAGCTCGCTGCCGGTCGGGATGGCGTACGCACCAGGCGACTCCGCCCTCGCGAACGTCGGACACTATGCGGCGTTCTACGTCACGACGTCGTTCGGCTGGGACGGCGTACGCGCCCTCGTCAACGCCGCGTTGGTGCTCCTCGCGGGACGTCCGGTCCTCGCGACTCTGCGCCGTGCCGCCCGCCGGGCGGCCTGGGACCGGCCACCCTCGCCCGACCCGGGTGGGCCTGTTCAGGGCGCGGACGCCTCCCGCTCGCCCGGACCCACCAGCCGGTTGACGAGTCCGTAGCCGACGGCCTCCTCCGCTGTGAGGAACCGGCCCTTACGCAGGTCCGTAGCGATCGCGTCGGCCTGGCGTCCGGTCGCGGCGGCGAGAAGCTCGATCACTGCGTCGCGCATGCGGAGGTGCTCGCGGGCGTACGTGTCGACCTCGGACGCGGTACCGCTGATCTCGGGCGACTTCGGCTCGTCGAGGGCGAAGCGTGCGTGCGGGTAGGCGAGCCGCATGGGCGCGGCGGCGAAGGCGGCGACAGCGACGCCGCTCACCTCGCCGACCGCGACGGCCGTGAGATCGACGCCCAGCATGTGGATCGTGTCGACCATGCTGAGCACCGCCCCCAACTCGCCGCCGCGACAGCCGAGGTGGAGCCGGATCGGCTGGTCGGCAAGGGCCTCCAGAGTGAGCAGCTGGGCGGCGGTCCGGGTGGCGAGCTGGTCGTCGAGGAAGCCCTGCGCGAGAACGACCCGGCGTTCGAAGAGCTGCTCCTGGATGTACGTGTCGAACGTCATCACGCGGTCGTCTGCCATGCGTCTCTCCCTGTCGCTTGCCGCATCCTCAGGTGCCACGTCCGGATGCCCCCTCCTACTTCCTTGGTGGGCGTACGCCGGTGGCGAGCCGGACTTCGACCTGGCGGCCCACCGCGGATGCGTACCGCTCCAAGGTCGACAGCCGGACGTCCACGGCGCCGGCCTCGATCCGGGCGACGGCGGACTGCGACGTGCCCATCCGCGCGGCCACCTGGGTCTGGGAGAGCCCGGACCGTTTGCGGAGTTCGACCAGTTCCGTGGCGAGCCGGCGACGCCTGACGGCCATCTCCCGAAAGCCCGGCATCACCGGCAGGTTGTCCTGGTCCTCCGCTCCCATACCTGCGACGCTATCTCGAAAATGAGATGACCGGGAGGTGGTTACGCCGTGGGCGCGGTGTCAACGAAGAGAAGTGTCCACGAAGGGTGGGCGGCGGACGACGAAAGGCTCACGGCGGCCTCTGACGTCCACCGCGACCTCGGCGCCATCCTCCACTCCGGAAGCCAGCAGCGCCAGGCCGACACCGACCCGTCGGGTCGGGGAGAACGTCCCACTCGTCACCGCACCGAGCGGCTCGCCGGCCTCGTCGACCACCGACATGCCCGGCCTCGGGATCCCCCTGCCCTGTGCTTCGAGACCGCGCAGCCGCCGCGCCGGACCGGCCGCGCGCTCCTCCGACAGCACCGCCCTCCCCCAGAACGCCGGCTTCTTCCAGCCCACCGCCCAACCGAGGCGCGCCTGTACCGGCGTGACGTCGAGCGAGATGTCCTGACCGTGCAGCGGGTAGCCCATCTCGGTCCGCAGCGTGTCGCGGGCACCAAGCCCGCACGGCATCACGTCGAGGGCCGGACCAGCCTCGAACAACGCGTCCCACACCGTCCCCGCCGCGTCAACGGGGATCACCAACTCGTAGCCGCGCTCCCCGGTGTAGCCCGTGCGCGCCACGGTCAGCGTGGTGCCGCGCCAGGGCGCCTCGACGAACGACATGTACGCATGACCCGCCGGCAGCCCCGCCGCTGCCAGCAGGTCGTCGCTGCGCGGGCCCTGGACGGCGAGGACGGCGTACGCCTCGTGCAGGTCGGTCACCTCGACCCGAGACGGCGCCTCGGCCGCGAGCCGGCGTACGACCTCCGCGGTGTTCGCGGCGTTGGGGACGAGGAACATCTCCTCCGGCCCGACGAAGTAGGCGATCAGGTCGTCCACGATGCCGCCGGTCGCGTCGTCGCAACAGAGCGTGTACTGCGCCTGCCCGGGCGCGATCTTGTCGAGTGCGTTGGTCAGGGTGGCGTCGACGTAGGCCGCCGCGCCGGGGCCGTGCAGGCGCGCCTTGCCCAGGTGGCTCACGTCGAAGACACCGACGCCGGTGCGGACCGCCCGGTGTTCGGCGAGAACGCCGCCACCGGGATACTCGAGCGGCATCTCCCAACCACCGAACGGAGCGAGCTTCGCACCCAGCGCGAGGTGCCGGTCGTGAAGTGGCGAACGCATCATGTCCGCGAACCTATCTGCTGGCCGTACGCCGCCGAGGCGTACCATCCGCGCGGCCCCGTGCCCCGACGGCGTAGCATCCGCGCGAGCCCGAAATCCAGCCGCACCCCAGCACACCCGCCGCTCCGACCGACGAGGAGACGATCAAGCGTGAGCGCCTCGAACCCGACCATCTCCGTTCGCAAAGCTTCAGCTGCGACGGTCAAGGCAGACGCTGTGGTCATCGGTGTCGTACCAGCCGACGGGAGCGGCCTCACGCTCGCGCCTGGGGCGGGCGAGATCGACGGAGCCCTCGGCGGGACCCTCGTCCGGACGCTGCAGACCCTCGGCGCCAAGGGCAAGGCCGATGAGGTCACCCTCGTGCCCTCCGGTGGCGCCGTCGCCGCACCAGTGATCGCCGCGGTCGGCCTCGGCAAAGTCAAGAACGGCAAGGAGGCGGCCACTCTCGAGGCGCTCCGGAGGGCGGCGGGTGCCGCCGTCCGCCGGCTGACCGGCAAGGCCGGCACGGTCGCCTTCGCTCTTACGGCCGACGACGCGGCCGATATCGGTGCCGTCGCCGAGGGCGCCCTTCTGGGTGCGTACTCCTACGAGCGCTACCGCTCGGCACACAACGGTGACCGCCCCAAGCCGATCTCGAACCTGACCGTCCTCACCGACAAGTCCCGCGACAAGGCCGTCAAGAACGCCTTGACACGCGCCCAGGCCGTGGCGCGCGCGGTCAACCTCACCCGCGACTGGGTCAATGCCGCACCGTCGGACCTCTACCCCGCGGCGTTCGCCGACCAGGCGAAGGCCGAGGCCAAGAAGGCGAAGCTCGCCGTCGAGGTGCTCGACAAGAAGGCCCTCGCGACCGGTGGCTACGGCGGGATCATCGGCGTCGGCCAGGGCTCGGAGCGGCCGCCACGGCTGGTGCGGCTGGCCTACCGTCCGGCGCGCGCCAAGAAGCACCTGGCCCTCGTGGGCAAGGGAATCACGTTCGACACCGGCGGCATCTCACTCAAGCCCGCCGACAGCATGGTCACGATGAAGTGCGACATGGGCGGTGCCGCCGCGGTCCTCGCCGCGACCACCGCGATCGCCGAGTTGGGACTGCCGGTGGCGGTGACGGCATACGCACCGATGGCCGAGAACATGCCGTCGGGTTCGGCGCAGCGGCCGTCCGACGTCCTGACGATGTACGGCGGCAAGACCGTCGAGGTGCTCAACACCGACGCGGAGGGCCGGCTGGTGTTGGCCGACGCGATCGTCCGGGCCGGCGAGGACAAGCCCGACCTCATCGTCGACGTCGCCACCCTTACGGGTGCGTGCATGGTCGCGCTGGGCGCCCGGACGTTCGGGATCCTGGCCAACGACGACGACCTGGCGACGACCATCCGGTCCATCGCGAACCGCGCCGGTGAGGACGGTTGGCCGTTGCCGATCCCGGAAGGCACCCGCGAACGTCTCGACTCCAAGGTGGCCGACCTCGCCAACATCGCCACCCAGCGGCTCGGCGGCGCTCTCGTGGCAGGGGCGTTTCTGCAGGAGTTCGTCGCCGACGGAGTCTCGTGGGCGCACCTCGACATCGCCGGTCCATCGTTCAACGAGGGCGGTCCGTTCGGCTACACACCGAGCGGCGGCACCGGATCGGCCGTCCGCACCCTGATCGGGATCGCCGAAGCAGCTGCCGAGGGCGAGTTGTAGGGCACGTCTGCCTCACCGGTAGGCACAGGCCCGCAGGTCGTACAGCTCGGCGTAGAGCCCGTGCCGGCGCCTCGGTACCTCGCGGTTGCCGTACTCCGGGTCGCGTTGGTCCCGCCGGGGGCCGTGGGAATGATTTTCCTCACGTGCTGGCTTCGCCGGCCTTGCCCAGAATGTCCTTCTGTGCGGCCGCCTGGCGGCTGGTCCAGTCCCGCATGCGCTGCGGGTAGCCGACCACCTGCGCGTCGTAGCTGGGGACGCCGAGCTTGTTGGCGAACTCGTGGGCGAATGCCGCGTCCGGGACCCGCCTCCGGGTCCACTCGCCGTCCGACGCGACCAGCAGCAGGGTCATGTCGGTCACGGCCGTCCGCGGCTCGACGAAGCCCTCGACCCCTCGCCGCGTGCGCGCGAAGGTCTCCAGATGGGTCTTGTCCTCGGCCGACCAACCGCGCCGGCCGGCGCCCGATCCGCCGCCCGAGCGACCCTTGCGGGGGCGCCGCCGGAACCACCGCAGCATCTGCCGACCTCCTACGTCCACGGGCACGAGAAATCACGACATTCGTTCGTCCGCCGAACGGCTCAAGTGTCGCGTAGGTTCCGCGTGGACGCATAACGAGCTTGGCCCTCTCGGCCCATCCCGGCCCCGCCGAGGCGGACCGTTTGGCAGGTATCGCGGCGGGAGTGCAAGGATGACTGTGACGTGACGGTCGCGTGCCCCCTGCTCGACGAGGTGGATTGGCCCCGGCGAGGTGGAAGGTCACGAGATCGTCGACACCACGTTCTCGATCAACGCACGCGGAGGACCCCGTGGCGGACAACGCCGGCACCGCTTTCGACCTTGTGATCCTCGGTGGAGGCAGCGGTGGGTACGCATGCGCGCTACGCGCAGCCGAGCTCGACCTGAACGTCGCCCTCATCGAGCGGGACAAACTGGGTGGCACCTGCCTGCACCGGGGCTGCATCCCGACCAAGGCACTTCTGCACGCCGCCGAAGTCGCGGACAACGCGCGCGACGGCGGCGACTTCGGCATCCTGTCGACGTTCGAAGGCGTCGACATGGCCGGTGTCAACAAGTACAAGGACGGCGTAGTCAACCGCGCCTTCCGGGGCGTCACCGGCCTGCTCAAGTCGGCCGGCGTCACCGTCATCGAAGGCGAGGGCCGGCTCGTCGCGCGAGACGCGGTCGAGGTCAACGGCACCCGCTACACCGCGACGAACATCCTGCTGTCCACCGGTTCGTACTCCAAGACACTGCCCGGCCTCGACATCGACGGCGAACGTGTCATCACCAGTGAGCACGCCCTCCTCCTCGACGACGTGCCGAAATCGGTCATCGTCCTCGGCGGTGGCGTGATCGGGGTCGAGTTCGCCAGTGTGTGGCGGTCCTTCGGCGCAGAGGTCACGATCATCGAGGCACTGCCACGGCTGATCGCGCTCGAGGACGAAGCCTCCTCCCAGATGGTCGAGCGGGCCTTCCGGCGGCGCGGGATCACGACCAAGACCAACACCTCGTACAAGGCCGTCGAACGCACGGACTCCGGCGTACGCCTGACCGTCGAGTCCGGTGAGTCCTACGAAGCCGACCTCCTCCTTGTGTCCGTCGGGCGCGGCCCGACCACCGCGGGCATCGGCTACGAGGACGTCGGCATCGCCATGGACCGCGGCTTCGTCCTCACCGACGAACGTCTTCGTACGAACGTCCCCGGCGTCCGCGCGGCCGGCGACATCGTGCCCGGCTACCAACTCGCCCACCGCGGCTTCCAGCAGGGCATCTTCATCGCCGAGGACATCGCCGGCCTCGAGCCCGCCGTCATCGACGAGACAGGCATCCCCCGGGTCACCTACTGCGATCCCGAGGTCGCCTCGATGGGGCTCAACGAAGCGGCGGCCGCGGAGAAGTACGGCGCCGACGGCATCACGACCTTCACCTACGACCTGGCGGGCAACCCCAAGAGCCAGATCCTTCGTACGCGCGGGTTCGTCAAGGTGATCCGGGCCAAGGACGGTCCGGTCGTCGGCATCCACATGGTGGGTGCACGGGTCGGCGAGCTCGTCTCCGAGGCGCAGCTCATCTACAACTGGGAGGCGTTCCCCGAGGAGGTCGCCCAGCTCGTGCACATGCACCCCACGCAGAGTGAAGCGATCGGTGAGGCTCACATGGCCCTCGCCGGCAAACCGCTGCACAGCCACAGCTGACCGGCCGGGTCCACCGTTCGCCCCTCAGGATTCGCGGCCGCCCCGGGTGTAGGACACGTCAGACTCAGCACACGCCAGACTTCGGACATCCCAGACTTCGGACATCCCAGACTTCGAACATCCAGGACAAGGAGCAACGATGCCGGTCTCCGTCACTCTCCCCGCCCTCGGCGAGAGCGTCACCGAGGGAACCGTGACGCGGTGGCTCAAGCAGGTAGGCGACACCGTGCAGGCCGACGAGCCACTGCTCGAGGTCTCCACCGACAAGGTAGACACCGAGATCCCCGCACCTGCCTCCGGCACGCTGGCTCAGATCACCGTCGGCGAGGACGAGACCGTCTCCGTCGGCGCCGAGCTCGGCATCATCGCCGGCGAGCAGGCGGCACCACGCCCCCGCCACGCCGCACCAACACCGGCGCCCCCAGAAGCGCCTCCCACTCCTGAGCCCGAGCCGACGCCAGCTCCGGCACCCGCGCCTGAGCCCGCCGGAGCTACGCCGACCCAGGTGCCCCCTTCTCCTGCGGGAGGCGGAGCCGCGGCTGGTGGCACTGACGGAGCGGCGACCCAGTACGTCACGCCGCTCGTCCGCAAGCTCGCCGCTGAGAACCAGATCGACCTGGCCAACGTCCAGGGCACCGGCGTCGGTGGCCGGATTCGCAAGCAGGACGTCCTCGCCGCGGCGAAGGCCCGCGAGGAGGCGGCGATCCGCACCAGTCAGCAGGCTGAAGCCGCGTCCGGGCTGCCTGGCGCTGCCCCCTCGGCTCCGTCCGTCCCCGCACAACCCAGCCCCCTCCGCGGGACCACGGAGAAGCTGAGCCGCGCCCGCCGGGTCATTGCCCAGCGGGTCCACGAGTCCCTCCAGAGCACCGCCCAGCTCACCACGGTCGTCGAGGTCGACGTCACGGCGATCGCGAAGGTGCGCGACCGGGTGAAGGGGACGTTCGCCCAACGCGAGGGCGTGAAGCTGTCGTTCCTGCCGTTCTTCGCCAAGGCGACTCTGGAAGCGCTCAAGGAACATCCGAAGCTCAACGCCACCATCGACGTCGACAAGGGCGAGGTCACCTATCACGGCACCGAGAACCTTGTCATCGCCGTCGACACCGACCGCGGCCTCATGGTCCCGGTCATCCACGACGCCGGTGACCTCAACGTCACCGGGCTGGCCAGGCGGATCACCGACCTCGCCGAACGCACCCGCATCAACAAGATCACGCCCGACGAGATCTCCGGCGGAACGTTCACCCTCACCAACACCGGCAGCCGCGGTGCACTGTTCGACACGCCGATCTTCTTCCAGCCCCAGGTCGCCATCCTCGGGACGGGAACAGTGGTCAAACGCCCCGTCGTGGTCACCACGCCGCTCGGCGACACGATCGCCATCCGGCACATGGTCTACCTCGCCCTGAGCTACGACCACCGGCTGATCGACGGCGCCGACGCGGCGCGCTTCCTGGGCGCGGTCAAGCGGCGCCTGGAGGATGGCAGCGTCGCCGCCGAGTTCGGGAGCTGAGTCCGCTCGAGGACTGACTCGGTTCGGACACTCACGGCTCGGCAACGGGGGGACTGGTTCGTCATGCGGTACGTACTCGCCGGCGCGTCGGGGTTTCTTGGGCGCGCGCTCCACGCCGACCTCGCCCGCGCCGGCCATGACGTGATCCGGCTCGTGCGCCGCACTCCCCAGTCGCCGCACGAGTCCCAGTGGGATCCCGCGCACGACCAGGTCGATCCGGGGGTGCTCGCCGACGCCGATGCGGTGGTCAACCTCGCCGGCGCCAACATCGGCCGGATCCCGTGGACGGCCGCCTACCGCCAGACCATCCGCACGAGCCGGATCACCACCACCAGCACCCTGGCAAACGTGCTGGCCGGCCTCCCCGAGCCGCCGGTGTTCGTTGCGCAGAGCGCCATCCGCTACTACGGCGAGGGCCGGGGCGACGAGGAGCTCACCGAGGACTCCCTGCCGGGACGCGGGTTCCTCGCGGGAGTCGTACGCGAGTGGGAGGAGGCGACAAGCCCGGCGGAACGCGCCGGCGTCAGGGTGGTGCGCCTTCGTACCGGCGTCGTCGTCGACCGCTCCGGCGGAGCGTTCCCGCTCATCGCCGCGCCCTTCCGGCTGGGGCTCGGTGGACGGCTGGGGTCCGGCCAGCAGTACATGGGCATGATCTCCCTCACCGACTGGCTGGCCGCGGTACGTTTCGTCGTCGAACGCCCCGGCTGTCAGGGTGCCTACAACCTGACGTTGCCCGAACCTCCCACGAACGCCGAGTTCACCCAGGCGCTCGGGGCGGCGCTGAAGCGGCCAACCCCCGCGCCGGTACCTGCGTTCGTCCTGCGTACGGTCCTCGGCGGGTTCTCCATCGAACTCCTGGACGGCCTGCGGATCCTGCCCAGTCGGTTGCTCGAAGCTGGCTTCACCTTCACCGCGCCAGATGTCGCCTCAGCGGTCGCTGCCGCGCTGCATCGGTCCTGAACCGCAGTGACCCGCGGCCAGCAGGACGATCTTCAGCGAGCGACGATCCGGGCGATCCGCCAGTCGCCGACGTTGGACCTGTCGAGCGTGATCCGTCGGGTCGTCACCTCGCCGGCCGGCCGGTCGGTCCGCTCACCCGAGTCGGCCACCACGGTGTAGGCCTGAAGCTGGTCCATCACCTCGAGCACCACCTGACCGTCGCCGGACGACACGACCCGCAGGCGCTTGATGTCGAACCTCAGCCCTTCGATGTGGCAACCCGCCGTGGCGCACTTGTCGATCTCGGCGCGGTCCTTGGCGAGCAGGTCGGAGTCGGTGGCGTAGACCTCGCCCAGCAGGGCGGGATCGGACTCGGCGAACGCCTCGGCGCGCTGGCGGTCGAGCGCGGCCAGGATCGACTGCCAGGTGGCCTCGCCTCCGCTGCCCGACCCGCCGGGTGCGGCCGGCGGCTTGGGTGCGTGGGAGGCCTTGGGTGAGTTCTCCGGTCGGGGTGGGACCGAGGCTCCGTCATCCGTACGGCCACGCCCGGTGGCACCGTCCGGGGTGTCCTTGCCGCGACCCGGTGCGGCTGCCGCCGCTCCGGTGCCTTCTCGCGCGATGCCGGCGTCACGGGCCGCAGCCGGATCGGCTGGGCGAGCTCGCTGCGCCCAGGCGATCCCGCCCACCACGGCACCGGCAAGCAGAAGGAACGAAAGCCCGCTCGCGACGATCAGACCGATCCGGCGACCGTCCTTCTCGACGTCGTCCGCTGCCGCGGCCTCAGGCGCCATCGCGGCTC